>JAHDQA010000054.1 GCA_018434075.1 Tissierellaceae bacterium | reverse complement strand
TTAAGAGACAATTTGACAACACTCCTTTAAAATATGGTTTTGGTTGATTATATTTTACCAGAGTTTGTCAGTTGTCTCATCTTTTTTTGTAAATAAAATGGTGCTGGTTTTAATCACCAACACCAAAAATTATAGAGCCCTTTATTGTCACCTCAAGGCATGTGGAGAGTATAATTCTGATGACGTATTGTGGTTTAATGGGCAAAAAATAGAAGTTGACCACAACATGTAGTGGTTTTCAGTCGATTTTGGAGCAAAAAAAGACCAAAAAACTCCGTTTTTCGACCCCTGTTTTTAGGGTAATTTATAGATGACATAGGGTAATTTTTAAGATAACACCTTAAAATGTAAATTGTATATAGGAAAACCCAAGACATTAAGATGAGAATCTTGATGTCTTTTTTTAAGGATAAAATGATTATAGATTGATATCTTGAAAATATTAGCCTAACCATATATAGTGTATTATAATAAAAACAACTATAAAGACATACTAAAACGAGTTGCTTCGTATGAAAGGTGGGAGAATATTGCTGACTATTTATTTATCGATGTTAGATACAGAGCAGGAAAGACAAAAGATGACGGACCTATATGAGGAGCATAAATATGCCCTACTTAATTACGCTATGACGATTATTAGAAATCAAGATATGGCTGAGGATGCAGTACATAATGCTTTTATATCTATAATAGCAAAAAAAGAAAAATATTTAAATTTAGACTGTATGGATTTCCGTCGCTCAGCCGTTATTATAGTGAGGAACAAATGCATTGATATATTAAGAAAGCAAAAACCTTATGCTAATAAATCAATTGAGGAATTAGAGATATTTCTTGAGTCAGACGAGGTGCCTGTCGATGAGCAGGTTATTTTTGAGTCTGAGTATGAACTTATCCGTAAGTATATGAATTCAATTGACGAAATAAGTAAGCAAGTGCTACTTATGAAGTATATTTTAAATATGTCATATAAAGAAATTGGAGAGGAGCTTGGCATGACTCCAAAACATGTTGATACACGAATTATGAGAGCGAAGGAAAAAGTTCGTAAACTAATAGAGAAGGGGGTGAAGTATAATGAATAAAGATCAAGTGAATGATGTGGTTTTTGAGGCGTTATTCCGTCAGGCAGTAATTGATGGTTTTAATGAAGAGATTGATTCTATTCCAACAAATAAACAACTCGCCAAGATATATACATTTTCTCCGGAATTTGAAATACGAATGAAAAAACTTTTTATAAAAGACCGTAGAAGAGGTTTGCTTAAAAATACCATGCTTTACAGTAGGAGGGTAGCATCAGTTTTAATTATTGTATTAGGATTGTTATTTGGCACATTACTTTTTAATACTGAAGTTCGTGCTGCGGTTGGGAAGGTTCTCGTTGAATGGTATGAAAAATTTACTTCATTTACTTTTAATGATGATGAGGTTATTTATGAGAAGAAAGATTGGACGTTAAATTACTTACCTGAAGGATATACACTGAAGAATTATGAAGTACTAGGTCGTATTACAAATATAGAGTTTACAAATAACCAAGGTGATAAAATTAGATTTTCTTATCGCCTTGAAGAGGGTATTACAAATATATCTGTTGATAATGAAAATCATGAAATAAATAGCTATGTAATATTGGATAAGGAGGCATTTTCTATAACTGCCGTAAATGATAAGTTTGATAATGGAGTTATCTGGAATATGGATGGTCATACTTTTGATTTATGGGGGAAAATACCTGTGGATGAATTAAGAAAAATAGCAGAATCTATATCTGAAAATAAATAAAGACCTACTATAATAAAAAATAAATTAAAAACTTTAAAAATTCTTGTAGGGAAAACATTCTTTCAAACGTTATATAAGTAAGAGCAGAAAAAGCTCTATAAAATGAGAGGATGTGATACCAATGAAAATTAAAAAGGTGGCGACTTTTCTCTTAATTGGAATGCTATTTCTAAATCAAAGCATTCCAGCATTTGCAGAAATGTCGCCAAATGTGTCTCAAGACATTGTTGGTGTAAAAGCGCCCATAACTCCACAGTGGACAAACACTAATGATGTGAAACTTGATTTGTATTTTGTAAATGGTAAGGCAGAGTGTGTCGGGATAATTAATGGAATCTCTGGTACTTCGAACATATCTGCAACATTCAAGTTGGAACGAAAGGGGTTACTTGGATGGTCGCTTGAAAACTCCTGGAGCAAAAGTTCAAGAGGAGAATCGCTATCGTTTTATGAAACTGATGCTGTTGCAAAAGGCTATACATATCGCCTTAGTGTAACTGCAAAAGTGACAACAAATGGAGTAACGGAAACAGTGAATACTTCCGTAGAAGGAAAGTATTAATATAATGATTGATTAATGGGGGTGTTGATTAATGATGACAAACATGTAAGTCATTGACTTGTTTTTCAATTGCTATGTGTAATGCTACTGTGTTTTGGGGATATAAATAATGCTCGTTAATAAGTAATTTATTATATTAACAATCTTTAAGAATCTAACTGTACAATGTCTTATGAATATAAAATGAATGAGGAGGTTGATTTGTATGGAAATGAATAAAAAATGGATATCAATAATTATGTGTGCTGTTTTTTTATTAACTGTTACACCAAGTGCTGGATTTGCATATGTAAACAATGATTCTACTGACAGTATAAAATTACTAGCAGAAACATTCATTGAAGGCGATGTTGTTAATTTTGCTTCTTTTAAATACAATAATATGACTGTAAGACTTTTTCCAGAAGCTTTAATTTCCAAAGATGAAGCAATTAAAAAGTATATCAATGCATATGAATATATTACAAAAATAGTAGCAGAATTTAATATCAAAGCGGATATTGATGACAAAGAATTTCAAGAAGCAGTAAAATCATTTTTTTTAATTGAGCTTGATGACAAAGCACTTGAAAAAGAGATAAAAGAGTTTGCAGCATTTATGGATTTTTATGAAAATAAGCATAATAATGACACTATAATTAATGCTATTAGTCAAAAATCCGTAAATGAAAAAGAAATAAATAATCTTATGCCAGCAAGTACACTGTCAACACAAGCGTATGATGGCACGATATCTAGCAAGTCAGTAGCAATTCCATCAGAGTTATCTGAACATACACAAAATATTACTACATCAAGCTACAATTCATCCACAGCTGCTAACTATGCTACAACGTGGTGGAATAAAACAAATAACACTGATTTTCCGTATTATGCAGATTATTATGGTCAATCAACAACAAATAATAATCTAAATGACTTGCCTGCTGGTGCAAGTGGCCAATCAAATCCAAGAAGAGGATGGAATGACTGCACAAATTTTGTATCACAGGCAATTTATAAAGGTGGTATATCCACCATTAAAAGTGGTCTGATATTACCACATACCTCAAATGATAATTGGTATTATAGTGATTCGAAGCCATCATATACTTGGGGTGGAGCAGATAATTTCTACAAACATTTTAGTAACAGAGCAGGAATAGCTTCAATAAGTAGCGATTTACAAGTTGGCGATGTGGTTTCGATTGATTTTACAGGTGATGGATCAATTGATCATACAATTATTATCACAAAAACAACAGGTACAGCCACTAGCCAGCAATTTGTCACATATCATACAACTGACTCAAATCAAACACGGAATTTAAAATATTTCTATGACTATAATGAAAATGTAAAGCTTTATGGTTATGAAATGGATAAGGTAAGTTAAAAGAGAAAATGGTGACGTTCATATTAATGATAGGCTCGTCACCATTTCATGTGATTAATTAATAATATTGCATTATAAGTATTCTGTTAACTATAAGAAGGAGATTGACCCAAAATGTGTATAAAAAAAATCTTCATTATAACATTTCTCATTTTAATTTTAGGTTTGATTATTATTTTTATATTATTTTCTAGAAAACAAAGCAAAACGCTAATGTTTTCAGAGTTATCACTTAATTTCACTAATATAGAAATAACTGCAGCTTATGAAACGAATATAACTGGACCAACGACAATTACTCTTAATTCAATAGAATCAAGAGAATTATATAATAGTATTTCTAATATACAATTTACTAAAAAAGAGAAGTATGAAAAGCAATTTGATGTAATGTTTAAGATTATATTCTTAAATAATAATGAAAATGTTGGAGAAATATTAATTATTAGCCAAAATGCAATAGTCTATGAAGGAATTATTTATAAGTCTCTTAATACCATGATTGACTTAGAAAATATTAGAACGATATTTTATTCTACCGTATAGTAGTTGTTTAAGGTATATTTATAACTCGAGGATATAAATATGTTTTATTAGATGTTAATAAGAATTATTTGAAATAAATCCTTAAATAAAATCTTTTTTCAAAAACTTTCAAAAACTTGTAGGGAAAATATCCTTTCAAACGTTATATAAGTAAGAGCAGAAAAAGCTCTATAAAGTGAAAGGATGTGATACCAATGAAAATTAAAAAGGTGCGACTTTTCTGATAATAGGAATGCTATTTCTTAATCAAGGCGTACCAGCATTTGCAGAAGAGTGCCAAATGTAGCTCAAGGTGTGGTATGGAAACATCATTACACCAATATGGGAAAACACTAATGATGTGAGACTTGATTTTTAACTACTATACAGGGGTGTTGAGTAACAGTGGAACACATTAGTGGTATAAAAATTAGATAGTTGCAGAATACAAAATTAAAAATATATAGAGTTATCCACAGCTAAAATTAAAAATTCAATAGATTTTGCAATTAAACAATTAATTAATTATAAACATTATACTTAAGCACAGAAAAAAAGGCATAGAAAACT
>JAHDQA010000105.1 GCA_018434075.1 Tissierellaceae bacterium | reverse complement strand
TGTCTCTCCTTTTTTTATAGATTTGTGTATGGTGTTTCTTATTAAAACATATCAAAAAAGGGGGGAGACAGCCAAATTGATATAAAATGTTTAAATATCAAAGATTGGGTGTCTAAATATATCTTTATATTTGACACTACGCGAATAAAAAAAGGGGAGATATTATGAATTTCAATGAATTGATGGGTCAATTAAAACAACTTGATTACAAAAATTTGTATCACAATGATTTTTTTCTAACTTGGGACAAGACACAAGATGAGTTGATGGCTATATGGACTGTGGCTGATATGTTAAGAAGGCTTAGAGAAAACAATATAAGCCCTAAAGTCTTTGATTCGGGACTAGGCATTTCGATATTTAGAGATAATTCTACAAGAACAAGATTTTCTTTTGCTTCAGCTTGCAATCTATTAGGCCTTGAAGTTCAAGATTTCGAAGAAGGAAAATCTCAAGTAGCTCATGGCGAAACTGTAAAAGAAACAGCAAACATGATTTCGTTTATGGCTGATGTCATAGGAATCAGAGACGATATGTATATAGGAAAAGGACATACATATCAAAAGGCTGTCGCTGACTATGTTGAAGAAGGATATAGAGAAGGAGTGCTTGAGCAAAGACCTACTATAGTAAATCTTCAATGCGACATCGACCACCCAACTCAAACTATGGCTGACGCATTGCACTTGATAAACGAATTCGGTGGAATAGAAAATTTAAAAGGCAAAAAAATTGCCATGACTTGGGCTTATTCTCCTTCATATGGCAAACCGCTTTCTGTTCCTCAAGGCATAGTAGGACTTATGACGAGATTGGGAATGGATGTTGTTCTAGCGCATCCAGAAGGATATGAAATCATGCCAGAAGTAGAAGAAGTAGCTTTGAAAAACGCTAAGGATTATGGCGGATCATTTACAAAGACTAATTCAATGGAAGAAGCTTTCAAAGATGCTGACATTGTTTATCCAAAGAGCTGGGCTCCATTTGCAGCCATGGAAGAAAGAACTAACCTATATGGCGAAGGAAAATTTGACGAGATAAAAGAGCTTGAAAAAAGACTTTTGGCGCAAAATGCAGAGCATAAGGATTGGGCTTGCACTGAGGAGCTAATGGCTACCACAAAAGGCGGAAAAGCTTTATACATGCATTGCTTGCCTGCTGATATCACTGGAATAAGCTGTAAAGAGGGAGAAGTAGATGAGTCTGTATTTGATAGATACAGAGTGCCATTATACAAAGAAGCTAGTTACAAACCTTATGTAATAGCTGCGATGATATTTTTACAAAAGATAAAAAATCCTGAAGTCACGATGAAAGATTTATTTGATCAAAATAAAGCTAGATTAATTAGATAAAGGAGAGCAAAAAAGAACATGGAAAAAGAAAAAGTTTTAGAGCTTGCTAAAAAATATGAAAAAGACATGGCTAAATTTTTAAGGGATTTGGTGAAAATTCCAGGAGAGAGTGCTCAAGAAGAAGGAGTAGTTAAGAGAATAGAGCAAGAAATGAAGGCGCTTGATTTCGACAAAGTTCAAATCGATCCAATGGGAAATATACTTGGATTTATAGGCAAAGGCGAAAAAATAATTGGATTTGACGCTCATATTGATACAGTTGGCATAGGAAATAGAGAAAACTGGAAATTCGACCCATATGATGGCTACGAAACTGAAACGGAAATTGGTGGAAGAGGTACATCAGATCAATTAGGCGGCATTGTGAGCGCAGTATACGGCGCAAAGATAATCAAAGAGCTTAATCTTTTAAGCGATGAATACTCTGTCATGGTTACAGGAACAGTACAAGAAGAGGATTGCGATGGTCTTTGCTGGGAGTATATCATTAAGGAAGACAAGATCAGACCTTTGTTTGTCGTTTCAACAGAGCCTACTGATGGTGGCATCTACAGAGGACAAAGGGGAAGAATGGAAATCAGAGTAGATGTTTCAGGAGTTTCTTGCCATGGCTCCGCACCAGAAAGAGGAGACAATGCAATATATAAAATGGCAGAGATTTTGTTGAATATTAAAGAGCTGAACGAAAACGATGCTTCTGATGACAAGGAAATAAAGGGACTAGTAAAAATGCTAGACGAAAAATACAATAAAGAGTGGAAAGAAGCTAGATTTTTAGAAAGAGGAACTGTTACAACTTCAGAAATATTCTTTACTTCACCAAGCAGATGCGCAGTAGCTGACTCTTGCTCAATATCATTGGATAGAAGAATGACAGCTGGAGAAACCTTTGAAAGCTGTTTAGATGAAATAAGAGCTTTACCGGCAGTTAAAAAATACAATGCAAAGGTGAGCATGTACACATATGAAAGACCAAGCTGGACTGGGCTTGTATATCCAATAGAATGTTATTTTCCAACATGGGTAATACCAGAAGACCATAAAGTAACTGAAGCGCTTAAAGAAACCTATGAATCTCTTTATGGCAGCAAGAGAACTGGATCAAAAGAAACAGAACAAGAAAGAGTTTCTAGACCTCTAGTTGACAAATGGACCTTCTCTACTAATGGCGTATCTATAATGGGTAGAAATGGAATACCAGTTATTGGATTTGGTCCAGGAGCAGAAGCGCAAGCTCATGCACCAAATGAGAAGACATGGAAAGATGACTTAGTAAAATGCGCAGCTGTGTACGCATTGCTTCCATCAGTATATACTTCTAAATAATGATAAGCCCTCTAAGGGCTTGTCATAATAAAGAAAGGTGTTTATAATGAGTGACAATTTAATTCCCATGGATTTTAGCAAATTGCTAGATGTAGTTTTAAATGACTATGAAAAGCACAAAAAGATTTTTGAAATAGAAGAGAATAATTTCTATAGATACGAAAAAGACATTTCTATTGATTACTTAGGAAATAAATTAGTTTCTCCAATAGGACCCGCAGCAGGACCGCATACACAACTAGCCCAAAATATAATCACTGCTTATTTGACTGGTTCTAGGTATTTCGAAGTAAAGACAGTGCAAGTTGTAGATGGAATTGATATGCAGAAAATGATTGCTAAACCTTGTATTGACGCAAAAAATGTAGGTTATAACGTAGAGTGGTCGACTGAATTGACAGTAGAAAATGCAATGGAGCAGTATATATACGCATCTTGTCTAATTGAAGCTATGGCTAAAGAGCTTCAGATTTCAAACGATAAGGATTTTATCATAAATATCAGCGTAGGATATGATTTGGAAGGTATAAAATCACAAAAGATAGATAGCTTTATTGAAAACCTAAAAGATGCATCAAACACCAACGCATTTAAAAATGCAATTGCAATACTTAAGGAAAATATAGGTAGATTCAGCAACTTAACTGTTGAAGATGTGGATAATATATCGCCAAACATCTCAAATATAGTGACTTTATCCACAATGCATGGCTGCAAAAAAGAAGAAATCAAAAGCATTGCCACTTATTTGATTGAAAACAAAAAGATGAACACTTTTGTAAAGTTGAATCCAACTCTTTTGGGCTATGATAATGTGAGAAAAATTCTAGATGATTTAGGATACAATTCGATTGAGCTATCAAAGACAGATTTTGAAAACGATTTACAATTTGATGATGCGGTAAAACTAGTAAAAGATTTAAAAGAGATTTCTGATAGAAATGGATTAACAAGTGGGATAAAGATCACCAATACTCTTCCGGTTTACAACACCAGAGAAAAATTGAGTGGAGATAAAATGTATCTGTCTGGAAAACCTTTATTTCCTATAGCTATAGGTGTTGCAAAGAAATTCTTTGAAGCATTTCCTGAGCTACATATATCTTTTTCAGGTGGCATAGACAAGGAAAATGTGAGCAAAGTATTGGAAACCGGTATAATGCCAGCAACATTTTCTACAATTTTACTGAAACCAAGAGGTTATTTAAACACGATAAACATTGCAAAAAAAGTCGAACAAATACAAGATTTAGAATTGGGCAAACTGAATTTGGAAAAATTAACAAAATTGATTGAAGAAACAAATACAAGTGAGAACTATAAAAACAAAGGTGAAAAAGAAACTTTAAATGATCAACTCACTGCATTCGATTGCTTCAAAACAAGTTGTGGCATATGTGTGGATACTTGCCCAAATAGAGCGAATATAAAATTGGAGGTTCCAAATTTATCTGCGAGCTATCAGATCATACATCTTGATTCAAGATGCAACGAATGCGGAAACTGCGCTGACTTCTGCCCTAAAGGCGGAAAGCCTTACTTTAAAAAAATCACAATCTTTGAAAATGAAGTAGACTTTAAACATTCAAATAATCCTGGTTTAAAGAGATTGGACGGATCTAAATATTTAATCAGAGGTATTAAAGGGGAAATTGCAGAAATCGAAATAGATATTGAGGAAGAATCATCTGATTTGTTTATGACAACAGTCAAAGAGCTAATAAAGAAATACCCTTATCTTTTCTAAGCGATTATTTTATGTATTGAAAGAATGGAGTGAAAGCAGTGATTATAGGAAACGGTACAGTCATAACAAACGATGAGAAAAATACTTTCATCGATGACGGAGCAATTCTCATTAAAGACAATATAATAGTTGAGATTGGAAGATATAAAGACTTATTGGATAAATACAAAGATGAAGAAGTAATAGATGTAGATAAAAGACTGATTATGCCAGGGTTTATTTGCGCTCACAGTCATATTTATTCTGCATATGCGAGAGGAATGAATGTAAATAAAGACACTTCAGGCTTTTTGAATGTGCTGGAAAATTTATGGTGGAATTTGGATAAAAAATTGACTTTAGAAGATGTCAAATTAAATGCT
The DNA here is from genome assembly GCA_018434075.1 of Tissierellaceae bacterium. Taxonomy (GTDB): domain Bacteria; phylum Bacillota; class Clostridia; order Tissierellales; family Tissierellaceae; genus Soehngenia. The sequence continues at coordinate 48,454 of JAHDQA010000105.1, read as the reverse complement.
TACACTACTTATATTGAATCTATAAAAAACGGAGTGACCACTTTAATAGACCATCACTCAAGCCCAAATGCCATAGAAGGCAGTTTATTTAAGATAAAAGAGGCTGCTTTAGAGATCGGCATAAGAACTAGTTTGTGTTATGAAGTCAGCGATAGAGACGGAGCACAAAAGCGAGATTTAGGAATAAAGGAAAATATAGATTTTATCAAAGACTGCCAAAATGACAATTCTGACATGATCAAAGCGCTGTTTGGATTACATGCGTCATTTACATTATCCGACGATACCCTTTACAAGGTTAAAGAAGCCACAGATGGATTAGAAATTGGCTTTCACATTCATGTCGCAGAAGGCATACAGGATCAATTTGATTCGCTTGAAAAATATGAGAAGCGAGTAGTTCAGAGGTTGTTTGACTTTGACATGTTAAATGAAAAAAGCATTGCGGTGCACTGTGTGCATGTAAATCCTCTAGAAATGGAAATTTTAAAAGAAACTAAAACAAATGTTGTTCACAATCCTCAAAGCAATATGAATAATGCTGTGGGATGCCCTAACGTGTTAAGTATGCTAGATATGGGGATGAATGTTGGATTGGGTACTGATGCATACACGAATGATATGTTCGACTCTATGAAGTGTGCAAATATACTGCATAAATTTTACACCTATGACAATACCGTTGGTTTTAATGAAACAAAGAAAATGCAATTTGAAAACAATCCCAAGTTATTGAGGAATTATTTCAAACATGAACTTGGAATCATAAAAGAGGGTGCATATGCTGATGTTGTTACACTTTCTTATGACCCAATAACACCAATAGACGAGAACAACTGGTTTGGGCATCTAATATTTGGATTAAGCGGGAAAGATGTAAACGACACTATGGTAAATGGAAAATTCATAATGAGAGATAGGACAATATTGACTGCTGATGAGGAAAAGATAAATAGAGACTCTAGACAAAGGGCAAAGGAAATTTGGAAGTTGATTTAACACATCCTTAGGAGGTTAAAAAATGGAAAACAATACAAGTAAAAATACATCTTTATTTAGTTTAGACGGCAATCCCAGTTTAAAAGTAGCACTACCCATGTCGCTTCAGCACCTATTAGCGATGATTGTAGGGAACGTATTGCCTGCACTAGTACTTTCAGGAGCGCTTGGATTAGACGCTAATCAAAGGATTCAATTAGTACAAGCAAGCATGTTCATTGCAGCAATAGGAACATTTCTTCAATCGTTTCCAATCTTTGGCGTTGGATCAGGGCTTCCTGTAATAATTGGCGTTAGTTTTGCATATATCCCAACAATATTGGCGATAGGCGGAGAATATGGGATAGGGGCGATATTTGGAGCACAGATATTCGGTGGTATTACAGCATTTGTAGTTGGCATATTCATCAAGAAAATCAGGAAATACTTTCCGCCAATGGTTGCTGGAACAGTTGTTTTCACAATAGGGTTGTCGCTTTACAGAGTTGCAGTAAACTACATGGCTGGTGGTTTCCAGGCTACCGATCCAAGATATGGCGGATTAATTTATTGGGGAATTGCAGTGCTTACTCTAGTTGTGGTTTTATTGTGCAATATGTTCGGGAAAGGCTATGTTAAACTTGCTGCTATTTTAATAGGGATAATAGTAGGTTATATTGCTAGTTTATTTGCAGGAATAGTTTCATTTGACAGCATTCAAACTGCATCTTGGTTTAATTTGCCAAAGATCGTGCCGTATAAATTTGATTTTCCACCTGCGGCCATTGCCACGATGATGGTCATGTTTGCAGTCAATGCAGTACAAGCTGTTGGCGACTTTTCTGGCACTACTGTAGGTGGTATGGATAGAGAACCAACTGATGAAGAACTATCAAATGGAATTAAAGCAAATGGAATTTTGAGTATAATAGGCTCATTCATTGGGGCATTGCCAACAGCTACTTATAGTCAAAATGTAGGCATAGTTGCAATGACAAAAGTAGTTAGTTTAAAAGTATTTAGATTGACTTCGCTTTTCATATTGGCAGCTGGTTTTGTGCCAAAGTTTGGAGCGTTCATGACATCTATACCACAATGTGTAATTGGTGGGGCAACGATATCTGTATTTGCACAAATTACAATGACTGGTATGAAATTGATAGTTCAAGACGAAATGTCAGTTAGAAATACAACTATAGTTGGGCTTGGCATAGCACTAGGAATGGGGATTACACAAATACCTCCTGAGGGACTTCAATATTTGCCAGAGTGGTTTAAAATGGTATTTGCAAGTTCACCAGTTGTTCTAGCTACAGTAGTTGTATTTTTACTAAATTTAATATTGCCTAATAAGACATTAGCAGAGGAAGAAGCAGAAAGAAAGGCCATCGAAAATAAGTAGAGACATAAGGGTATAGCATCTTGCTATATCCTTAAAGCTTAGGAGGCAAATTATGAAGACATTAATTAAAAATGGGCTTATAATAAACCCTGACACAACATTTTATGGTTCTGTTTTAATAGAAGACGGACTCATTACAGAGATAGGGAAAATTGAAAATATAAATGACGGCAATGTAATTGACGCAAAAGGAGACTTAGTTATACCGGCAGGAGTAGATGTACACACGCATATGGACTTGGATTTAGGCAAATTTAGAGCTGTGGATGATTTTTATTCCGGTTCAATCGCTGCATTGTGTGGAGGGACTGCTACAATTGTAGATCATATTGCATTTGGACCAAAAAATTGTGAATTAAACTTTATGATAGATCGATATCACAAACTAGCAGATGGCAAAAGTCTTTGCGATTATTCATTTCACGGCGTCATTCAACATGTGAATGAAAGCACTTTTGAAGAGATGAAAAAATTGGTGGAAGAAGGCATAACGAGTTTTAAAATCTATATGACTTACGACAACAGATTGTCCGATGAAGAAATACTGAGAGTCTTGAATATGGCTAGAGAATTGCAAGCGACTATAGCGGTGCATGCCGAAAATCATGGAATAGTGACATATTTAAGACAGTATTTTGGCGACAATGGATACAGAAAACCTATATACCATGCCCTTTCAAGACCTAATGTATCAGAAAGCGAAGCTATAAATAGGATGATTTCACTTTCTGAAATAGCAGGGTATCCCAATTTGTATTTTGTCCATGTATCCACTAAAGAGGGTTTAAGCGAGATAATTAATGCAAGAAGAAATGGAGCTAAGAATATATACGGTGAAACCTGTACTCAATATTTAACTTTAGACATGGAAAATTACGATAGAAAAGACAATGAAGGCGTAAAATACATAATGGCTCCGCCTTTAAGGACAAAAGAAGATATTGAAGCACTTTGGAGCGGGATTAAAAATAAAGATATAGATGTTATAGCGACGGACCATTGTCCTTTTATGCTTGATGAAAAGCTGATTGCTAAAGATGATTTTAGACTAGCTCCTGGTGGAGTAGGTGGTGTTGAAGAAAGGATAGAAGTGATTCTGACAGAAGGAGTAAAGAGAGGGATTTCTCTAAACACTTTAATTGAAAGATTGTGCTTGAATCCTTCTAAAATATTTGGCATCAAAAATAAAGGGAGCATAAACATAGGAAACTATGCAGATATAACTATATTAAAAAAACAAAGGTATATTATTGAAAAATCAAACCGTCATTCTAAGTCTGATTATACTGTTTATGAGGGATTTGAATCGCATTTTAAAGTAGACAAGGTGTTTTTAAGAGGTGAGATTGTTGTGGAAAATGGCGAAATATGTGATGAATTGAAGACGGGAAAATTCATTCAAAGAAGTCTGAAATTAGATGACAATTTTCTATTAAATGATAAAGAAATAAAGGAATGAGGTAAAAAATGTATACTCTAAACATTAATGATAATATTTACAATGTCAAAGAAGATATGCTCCTTATAGATTATTTAAGAGACGTGCTTAAGATCACATCTGTAAAGGATGGATGCAAGGAAGGCGCTTGTGGTACATGCACGGTTATAATTGATGGAAAAGCTCAAAGAGCATGCATACAAAAATTGTCCAGATTGGAGAACAAAAAAATACAGACAATTGAAGGCTTTACACAAAGAGAGAGAGATGTCTTTGTATATGCTTTTGGGAAAGTGGGTGCGGTTCAATGTGGATTTTGCATACCCGGAATGGTTATAGCAGGTAAGTGCCTGATTGATAAAAACCCTGATCCAACAAAAGAAGATGTAAAGATGGCTATAAAGACAAATATTTGCAGGTGCACAGGTTACAAAAAAATCGAAGAAGGAATATTATTAGCAGCAAAGATGTTGAGAGAAAATACAGAAATTCCTGCATTTGACAATACAATTAGATTAGGAGAAGTAGTAAAGAGAGTAGATGTAGAAGATAAAGTACTTGGTACAGGGAAATATGTAGATGATTATTATGTAGATGGCATGTTATATGGCAAAAATGTGTTTACTAAATATGCTAGGGCTAAAATACTGTCAATCGATACCTCAAAAGCAAAACAGCTAGAGGGCGTAGTTGCTGTTTACACAGCAAAGGATATTCCGGGGAATAGATATATCGGACATTTAGCAAAGGACTGGCCCGGAATGATAGATGTAGATGAACAGACAAAGTGCATAGGTGACACTTTAGCTATGGTTGTAGCAGAAACAAAAGAAATAGCACAAAAAGCGTGCGATTTAGTAGAAGTTCAATACGAAGTACTAAAACCAATCACATGCCCTGAAGAGGCAATGAAAGAAGGCGCTCATCAGGTACATGGGGAAGGATTCATGCATTTTGGGAAATTCAGAGTACCTGAAAACAACTTATTTGATCATGAGGAAGTTAAAAGAGGAGATGTAGAGGCTCAATTCAGTAAAGCTAAGTATTTTGCTGAAGGAACATTTGAGTTGCCTCCGACAGAACATGCTTTTATGGAGGTTGAGACTGCTCTTGCTATGCCATATGAAGACGGCGTTTATGTAATTACAGGAGGGCAAGGGATTTATGATGAGTATAATGAAATAAGCGAATATTTAGGAATTCCAAAGGAGAAAGTAAGAATTCATTCAGCTTATGTAGGCGGTGGATTTGGTGGTAAAGAAGACATGAGCGTGCAGCATCAAGCAGCATTGTGTGCATATTTAACAAAGAGACCCGTCAAAGTTTCTTTTACAAGACAAGAAAGCATTAATTATCACCCCAAAAGACATGCAATGAAGATATACGCAAAAATCGCATGTGACGAAAATGGAAAATTGTTAGCTTTAAAAGCTAGGCTAACTTCAGATACTGGAGCATACGCTTCACTTGGTGGGCCAGTATTGCAAAGGGCTTGTACACATATGGGCGGACCTTATAATTATCAAAATGTCGATATTGAAGGAAATGCGTATTATACTAACAACCCACCTGCTGGAGCATTTAGAGGATTTGGAGTAACTCAATCAGTGGCAGTTATAGAGTGCTTGATAAATGAATTAGCAGAAAAAGCAGGATTGTCTGGTTGGGAGATAAGGCATAGAAATGCTATAAGACCGGGAGAAGTACTACCTAATGGACAGATTGCAGATGAGGGTACTGCCATGGCTGAAACATTGGAAGCTTTAAAAGAAGAGTACTATAGATATGAGAATGATCCAAATTATTATGTAGGCATTTCTTGTGCTATGAAAAATTCAGGAATAGGTGTGGGATTAAAGGATACTGGTAGGTGTAATTTAAAAATAAAAGATGAAAAAGTGTATATTAGGTCATCTGCTGCTGATATGGGTCAAGGAATACAAACTGTTTTAATGGAGATAGTTGCATATACCACAGGATTAACAACAGACAAATTGATCGTGGAGCATCCAGACACAGAATACACACCTGATTCAGGAACTACTACTGCATCAAGACAGACTGTATTTGCAGGAGAAGCTGCTAGGATTGCGAGCACCCAACTAAAAGAGGACTTAGACAGTGGACTTACACTTAATGACCTAGACGAAAAGGAGTATAAAGGAGAATTCGATTACAAAACTGACCCAATGGGCTCAGAAAAAGAAAATCCTGTGAGTCATATTGCTTACGGTTACGCCACACAGATTTGTGTATTGGACAAAGAAGGAAAAGTTGTCAAAGTATTTGCAGCTCATGATGTAGGAAAAATCATAAACAAAACTGGAGCAGAAGGACAAGTAGAAGGCGGCATTGCCATGGGTCTAGGGTATGGATTGACCGAGGATTTTCCATTAAAAGATGGAGTGCCACAAGTCAAATTAGGCACACTTGGGTTATTTAAAGCTCATCAGATGCCAGAAATTGAAGTAATATTAATAGAGAAAAACCCATCGGACAAACCAGCTTATGGAGCAAAGGGAATAGGAGAAATTGTTGCAACACTTATGGCTCCTGCTTTACAAAACGCCTATTACAAGAAAGATGGTATATTTAGATACAAATATCCATTAGAGAATACTTATTACAGAAAGAAAAAATAAAAAGTAAAAATAGAGGATATATCAAAGCAAAATAAGTCAAACATATAGCAAATACAAAAATTGTATTTGCTATTTTTGTGTGCACAGAATGGGCAACAACTTATTAAGAATGGAGACAGTAAACTAAAATCTATTTATATTCATAAGTATTCAATACACTAAAATAATTAGAAATATTCACTTTTTTGTAATATTATATTGGGTAGTAAAAGATATAGGAGATGTTTTCATATGTATGAAGAATTTTTTGATGTGCAAAGACAGGAAAAAATGAGAAAATCCTTTTTAAAGATTGCTGAAAAAGGGCATTTGAAAAAATATCAAAAAAACAGAATCATAAAAATACCAGATAATAAATGCATAGTAATTGTAATTTCGGGAAATATAAAACAATCTATCTATAGTATGGAAGGAGAAGAGAAGATCCTATATCTTCTTCATGCTGGTGAAATATTTAAAGAAATGGATTATTTTTGCGGAGGTGAAAGCTCTTTAGTTACGAAAACATTAGAAGACAGTACAATTTCGATTTTAGAAGAAGAAGTCATAGAACAGATTTTATTAGAAGATCCCAATATTTACAGGGATTTAATTCACAGCATTACAAGAAAGTTTAGGATAGTGATGTTTCAGATGGCGAACTTAGCTTTTAGTGATTCTTTAGGCAAAGTCGCCGATACTTTGATAAGACTATATTATCAGGAAGGACAAGACGTTGACAAGGGAAAGAAGATAAATGAAAAATTTACTCATGAAGAGATAGCAAAGTTGATTGGTTGCTCTAGAGTTACAGTTACTAGAGCATTAAATAAATTTAAAGAACAGAATATGTTAGAAATAAATAATGGAGAAATTATTATCCGTGATATTGAAAATTTAGAAAAATTTATCAAATGGAAGTGATTTTGTATACTGTGATACAGAAAACCCACTTTGTTCTAGTATATAATTAAACAAAAATATATGGAGGTGGGAGAATGATTAAACTGTTCGGAGTTTTAATCATTGTTGTGGGATTTGCATTAAAGCTTGATACTATTTCAGTTGTGCTTACAGCAGGAGTAGTAACGGGCATAGTTGGAGGCTTAAACTTCAACGAAATATTGACAATACTTGGAGAGGCATTTGTAAAAAACAGGTACATGACTGTATTGTATTTGCTTTTGGCATAGGGCAATTCACATCTTTGGGCGGGTTGGTAGGAATGGGAGTAGGAGCTGTTGTTGGCTCTATTGCAGGACTTATCTTCACAAAAGCTTCTGTTGGCGAAACTCTTGAAGAAGGCAACCGTTTAATTCAACAAGTTGGCCCGTTTGCAATCTTACCTCAGTTATTAGCAGCACTAGGTGCTTTGTTTAATGCTGCTGGGGTAGGAGAGGTAATAGCTAGTGGAATTTCAAATATCATACCAACTGGTAATATTGTATTTGGAGTAATTGCATACTGCGTAGGCATGGCTTTGTTTACAATGATCATGGGAAATGCTTTTGCAGCATTTGCAGTAATAACAGCGGGAATTGGGTTGCCATTTGTATTCAGCCAAGGGGCAAATCCAGCTATAGCAGGAGCATTGGCTCTCACTGCAGGCTACTGTGGAACTCTATTGACGCCAATGGCTGCTAATTTTAATATTGTTCCCGCGGCTGTACTTGAGATGAAAGACAAATACAAAGTTATAAAAACACAAGCGCCAATGGCAATCACATTGTTAGCAATTCACATTATATTGATGTTAGTGTGGGCATTTTAATCGATAGGAGGCAAATATGAAAGTTTTAGTTACTGGGTTCGACCCATTTGGTGGAGAAAAAGTCAATCCTGCTTTTGAAGCAGTAAAGAGATTAGAGGATTATATTGCGGGGGCACAAATTGTAAAAGTTGAGATACCAACTGTTTTTAAAAAGTCAATTGAGATACTAGATAGAAAAATTGAAGAAGAAAAGCCGGATATAGTAATTTGTGTGGGACAAGCTGGGGGAAGATTTGATATGACAATTGAAAGAGTCGCGATAAATATAAGCGATGCTTCAATTAAAGACAATGAAGGGAATATGCCAATAGATGAAAAAACATTCGAAGACGGGGAAAATGCCTATTTTTCTTCGCTTCCGATTAAATCAATTGTTTCAAATATTAGATCAGAAAAAATACCGGCTAGCATATCCAATACTGCTGGAACTTATGTCTGCAATCACATCATGTATGGTTTGCTTTATCTGATTGACAAAAAGTATAAAAATGTTAGGGGTGGATTTATTCACGTGCCATATTTGCCTGAGCAAGTGATAGATAAAAAGTCAACACCAAGCATGAATGTAAATGATATCGTGTTAGCCCTGACAACTGCAATAAAAACATCTGTCGAAACACAAAACGATATAAAAATTAGCGATGGCAAAACTTGCTAAATAGCCAAGCCTATTAAGATAAATCATCTTAATAGGCTTATATTTTACAGAAAATATAATATAATATAAGTTGAGGTGATTTAATGGAAGTGTTTTTTATTAATAGAAATGATGCTAAGGTTTCTAGCTGGGATTTTGGCAAGACATATCAATACTTTATTTATCCATATTCTTCCGATTATAAAAAAAGAAATTTTTTAGTAAGAATTAGCATGGCCACTCAAGATACAGAGGAAATATCAGAGTATACAAACCTAGAGGGATTTACGAGATTTTTGACTATGCTTGAGAATGACGCACATTTGTCACATTCATCTAGTGGAGAGAAAATATTGCATGAACTATCAGACATAGACGTCTTTGATGGGGGAGAAAAAACATTTGCTAAAGGGAGAGTTACTGACTTTAATATGATGCTTAAGAACGGAATAAAAGGAGATATGGCTTATATAAGAGCTGATGGGCTAATAAAGCCTGAATATAAATCCATAGCTTTATTAAGCATAAATGGCAAAGCGTCGATAAAATATAAAGATAACTTTTTACGGTTTTCGAATAAATATGATATGATTGTATTAAAAGAAGTGGATTCAAATTTAAATTTGCAAATTGATTTGAATGGCGATATTTTATTGAGAATGGATTTTGATGTATAAGGAGGGTTTAAAATGGACTTGATTAAAATTAAAGAAGATGTAAGAACTGTTACTAGGCAACTTTTAGATGCTGCTAAATTGAATGAGAAAGAAGCTGTTGTAATAGGTGGAAGCACCAGCGAAATAATTGGAGAAAAACTCGGATCGAATTCGAACATAGAAATTGCTAGGGTGGTTATAAGTACTTTTGTAGAAGAAGTAAAAAAAGAAAATCTTTATCCAATAGTACAAGGGTGTGAACACATTAATAGAGCTTTAGTTGTTGAAGAGGAATACGCAAAGATGATGAATTTGGAGATTGTTAATGTAATTCCTATTTTGCATGCAGGTGGAGGATTTGCTACAGCCGCAATGGAAATATTTGAAAAACCTGTAGTCGTTGAAAATGTAAAAGCAAGCGCAGGAATAGATATTGGAGATGTGTTTATAGGCATGCATTTAAAACCAGTTGGCGTAGTAGTAAGGAGCGAGATCAAAGAAATAGGCAAAGCTCATTTGAGCATGATAAGGACTAGACCTAAACTTATTGGAGGAGAAAGAGCTATACACAAAAAACTATAATTTTATGGTGATAATATGTTTTTTATTCTAGGAATCAGTCAAAAAGAAAAGAAATTGGATTATGATGAATTAGTCGTGTGCAAGTGTTGTAATAAATATGGACATATTGAAGTTTTTTCAACTTACAGCTACTTTTTTTTGTTTTTCATTCCTGTTTTCAAATGGAATAAAAAATACTATATAAGAATGAGTTGTTGCAATGCAATAGCAGAAATTGAAGATGAACTAGGAAGAAAAATCGAAAGAAACGAAATATCTCATATAGACTTAGACAAAATAGATTTGCATTGTAATGGCACTAGAGAGAAAATATGTTTAAATTGTGGCTATTTAGCAGAAGAAGATTTCATATACTGCCCTCGATGTGGTGCTAAGTTATAATTTTATTGGCACGAATCTTGCTTATATAATTACTGTAGATAGTAATTATATAAGGAGGGTAATCATGAGATTAAAAGACAAGGTGGCAATAATCACAGGCGGAGCAAGAGGAATTGGCGAAGCTACAGCTAAAAAATTTGTCGAAGAAGGGGCAAAAGTAGTAATAGCTGACATCAATGAAAAGGAATTGTTAGAGACTGAAGAGTTTTTAAAGGAAATTGGTGGAGATGTAATGAGCATAGTAGTTGATGTTACAGACTCTGCAAGCGTTAACAAGATGGTAGAAAAAACTGTTCAAAAATATGGCAGACTTGATTGTATAGTAAATAATGCAGGCATTACAATGGATTCAACTCTTTTGAAAATGACTGAAGAACAATGGGATAAAGTCATAGATGTAAACTTAAAAGGAGTATTTCTATGTGGGCAGGCTGCTGCTAGAGTAATGGTAAATCAAGGCAGTGGAGTTATTTTGAGCGCTTCTAGCGTGGTAGGACTATACGGAAATTTTGGACAAACTAACTATGCTGCAACAAAATGGGGAGTAATTGGAATGACCAAAACTTGGGCAAAAGAATTGGGTAAAAAGGGAGTTAGAGCCAATGCTGTTGCCCCTGGATTTATTGCAACACCAATGGTAGCTAAAATGCCTGAAAATGTAGTAGAAATGATGAAAGGCAAAGCACCGCTAGGTAGACTTGGTGAACCAGAAGAGATAGCAAATGCGTATGCTTTCTTAGCATCTGATGAAGCCTCTTTTATAACAGGCGCTTGCCTTGAAGTTACAGGAGGAGTAGTACTTTAAGCTGATGATTTTCATCAGCTTTCTTTTTTTATACTTATGTGCTAATATAAATACAAATTCATTTTTGGAGGAGTAACAATGGCTTCATTTAATAATGGAGGAATTAGCACTAAAAATACAGAAAGTGTTCAAAAATTGGACAGTTTAGTAGAAATAGATCATGACACCGTATTGACCGAATATCTTGTCGATATGCTACACAAAATATTTGATCCTTTGCCAGTTCCTTTAATTTTGATTGACAAAGATTCTAAAGTCAGGATGATAAATCAAGTATTTGCTGATTTTTTGGGATTTTCAAAGGACTACATCATTGGGAAACCAGTTGCTGAAATCGACAAGAATACTAGATTCCCATTTGTGCTTAAGAGTAAAAAATCTGAGATTGCATGGAAACATAAATTTGGGAATGGCAGGACTGCCATAGTTCATAGAATAGTAGTTTTAGATGAACAAGGAGAAGTAAAATATGCCGTTGGCATGGTATTGTTCGAAGATTTGGAGCAATTCAAGGACATTATAGAAAAGAATAAGTTGTTGGAAACTGAAGTGCATTTGTACAAGAATCAACTTAAAGAGGTATATGGGGCAAAATACTCATGGGACACTATAATAGGCAATAGCGAGAAGATGAGCCAAACAAAATTCATAGCCAAAAGAGCTGCCCAGTCGATTTCAAATGTGCTTATACTGGGAGAGAGCGGCACAGGAAAAGAGCTCTTTGCCCATGCTATACACAACGACAGCGCAAGAAGCCACATGCCTTTTGTAAAAGTAAATTGCGCTGCAATTCCAAGCGAATTGCTGGAGTCTGAGCTCTTTGGATACGAAGAAGGAGCATTTACTGGGGCAAAAAAAGGTGGCAAGATCGGCAAATTTGAGCTTGCAAATGGCGGGAGCATATTTTTAGATGAAATTGGCGATATGCCTTTAAAAATGCAGGCAAAACTTTTAAGAGTACTGCAAGAGAGAGAATTTGAAAGAGTAGGTGGAAATAGAACAGTAAAGATTGATTTAAGAGTAATCGCCGCCACAAATAAAGACTTGCAGAAGCTTATCTCAGAAGGGAAATTTAGGGAAGACCTTTATTACAGGCTAAATGTAATGACTATTGAGATACCACCATTGAGAGAGCGCGTTGAAGACATTGAAGAGCTTACTGCGAAATTAATGGAGAAGCTTTCAAACCAATTAGGCATATATGTGCCCAAAATATCAAAAAAAGCTTTGGAACTATTGAAAACTTACAGCTGGCCTGGAAATGTTAGAGAGTTAGAAAATGTCTTAGAGAGAGCAATAAATTTGACAGAAACTGATACTATATTGCCTATACATTTACCACTTTATATTACGCAAAACAAAAGGAAAATTGATCCTAATTCGATTGATTCTTTGCAAAATTTATTAGAACAAACTGAAAGAGAAGCTATAAAAAGCTGCCTAGAGTATACGAATGGAAATAAATTAAAGACAGCTAAGATATTAAACATCAGCAGAACTAACTTATATTCAAAAATAGAAAAATACGGCTTAGAATAAAAAATGTACTATATTTGGACATGTCCAAATATAGTACATTTTTTTTATTTAGAATATTTCTATTTTTCTAATAGTGATAGTACTTCTAAATTGAATTTTGATTGGCATGGAAGTTGCATAATATAAGTGAAACAGGAGGTGATATTACGGATGTGCTAAATTGCTTAATAAATACTGCACCCATATATAGTGAATTGACAAATAAAAAGGTTGCTATCTCAATTTGTGATTTAGAGAAATGCCTTCTGTATATTCCTGCGATTGATCTTGACCATAAATTAAAATCAGGAGATAGCCATATACAAAACACATGTGCTTATGAATGCATAAAAATTGGCGAAAAGATCGAGAGAAAAGTAGATTTTGATAATGGAAGACTAACTTACTATGCAGTTGCAATTCCAATTAGAGATGAAAATGGTGAAATAATAGGGGCAATATCCTTTTCTCAAAACTACAAACATAATGAGATGTTAAATGCTCTTGTAGATAATATATTTGATTCGTTTGAAAATTTTAGGAATTTATCTAGTCAAGTGCTAAATAATGCCAATGATCTAGAAAAACTAAATCAAAGATATTTAACAATAATAGAACATTATAACAAGAAATTAGAATTATTGGATTCTCATTTGAGATTATTAAATATATATGAAAAACTAGACACTTATAAAAATCAGATGGATATTGATGATCTAAATGTAGGACTGGGGTTTGACATTGAAGAGATAAGGAAACTATCCAATGATTTCAAAACAATTTCAAGCTACCAATTGGATTCTACTAGATATATTGCAAACACAACTGAGATAATTTCTAAAAGGATATCAAAGCTCAAAGAACAAGTAAAAAATATAATTTAATATAAAGTTGGCACATTAATTGCATAATTAAAATTTAGGAGGGATATCATGTTAAAAAAGATTGAATTACCAAATGGAGAAACTTTAGCTTATAGAAAGCATGGAAATGGGGAAAAGGTTTTACTACTCATCCATGGTAATATGTCATCATCAATGCATTGGGATACTGTTGTGGAAAGACTACCTGATGATTATACTGCTTATGCTATGGACATGAGAGGTTTTGGGGCATCAAGCTACAACAATAGATTTAACTCATTAAGAGATCTATCTAATGATATAAAGTTATTTTGTGATGCGTTGAAACTAGATAAATTCTCTATAGTTGCTTGGTCAACTGGTGGTGGAGTAGCAATGTATTTTGCAATTGACTATCCAGAAATGGTTGAAAAGATAGTGTTGGTAGAATCTGTTGGAATTAAGGGTTATCCAATATTTAAAAAAGATGAAAACAACCAACCGATTTTGGGACAGTTTTTGACTACCAAAGAAGAAATTGAAAATGATCCAGTTCAAGTACTGCCTATATTAAAGGCTTATGAAGATAAAAATAAAGACTTCATCAAATTTGTTTGGGATAATACCATATATACCTTTAAAAAACCTGATGAAGAAAGATATCAAAGATATCTAGATGAGATTTTGATGCAAAGAAATTTAGTTGACATAGATTATTCTCTAGTTCATTTTAACATTTCTCATGAACACAATGGTGCAGAACAAGGAACCGGAGAAGTTGACAAAATCACTCAACCTGTTTTAGTTATGCAAGGAGAAAACGATATAGTAGTACCAAAGGAAATGGGAATTGAAATGGCCGCTGCAATAGGAGATAATGCGAAATTAGAATTGTTGCCTAACGGTGGGCACGCACCGATGGAAGATGATTTAGACAGATTTATGAAAGTAACATTAGAATTTTTGGCATAAAGGAGGGTTATAAGTGGCAAATTTGAATACAAATGTTGGTATTTTAGGAACAGGAATATACATTCCTAAAAACAGAATGACAGCAAAAGAAATATCAGAGGCCACAAATGGCTTGTGGACAGAACAAGCAATAATTGAAAAACTAGGCATTATTGAAAAACCTATACCAGGTGACGGAGATGGAACTCAAGAGATGGGAGTTAAAGCAGCTTTAGATGCTTTAGAAAGGACTGGTCTAGATCCAAAAGAAATCGACTTAATTCTTTGCATTGGGGAAGAATGGAAGGAATATCCTTTGACAACATCTGGGATATACATTCAAGAAAAGATAGGGGCAGATAATGCTTGGGCAATTGATGTTCAACAAAGATGCTGTTCTACAGTTTCTGCGATGAAAATAGCTAAAGACATGATGATTGCTGATGATGAAATAAATACAGTTATGATAGTTGGCGGATACAGAAACGGTGATTTTGTTGATTATACAGATAAAGATATGTCTATGATGTACAACTTAGCTGCTGGTGGTGGAGCTATTATACTAAAGAAAAATTTAAATAGAAACGTCTTATTGGGCACTCATATAGTAACAGATGGTTCAATGGCAAGAGATGCAGGGGTTGAGTTTGGGGGCATAGAAAAGCCAATAACAAAAGAAAATGTAGATATTGCATATAAATCACTTAGGTTATTCGATGCAAAACACATGAAAGATAGATTGAATGAAGTGTCATTAAAAAATTGGTATCATTGCATAGATAGAGCATTTGAAAAATCCAACATAAGTAAAGAAGAATTAGGTTATCTTGCCGTACTACACTTTAAATACTCACAGCATAAAGCTATGCTTGAACACCTAGGGCTTACAGAAGATCAAACTAATTATCTTTCTCACTATGGCCACATTGGTCAGATAGACCAAATACTATCACTTCAACTTGGTTTGGAACAAGGGAAGATAAAGGAAGGCACTGTTATTTCAATGATAGCAGCTGGAATAGGTTATGCGTGGGCAGCAAACGTAATTAAATGGGGAAAATGGGAGGACTAGACATGGATTTGGAGAAGATATATAAGAGTAAATTATTATCATTAGAAGAAGCTTTAAGTCTTGTAAAATCAGATTATAATTTAGTTTCTGCATTAGCGGCTGCTGAGCCTAGAGAGTTTTTATCAAATCTTCATACAATAGCGGATAGAGTAAAAAATGTAAATGTTTCCACGTGTTTGCCTTTAGGGGATTATGAATATTTCATGAATCCAAAATACAAAGAAAGCTTTCAAATGGATGGATGGTTTTTTACACCTGCAACCAGAAGAGCCCATAAAAATGGAAATGTTTCTTTTATACCAAATCATTTACACTTAGCTGCAAAAAAGAGAATATTTCATAGAAAACCCAATATATTTTTAGGCACAGGTGCACCAATGGACAAACACGGCTATGTATCACTTTCTTTAAGCACAACTTATGAGAGGGAAATGATTGATGCGTCCGATATAGTGATAATCGAGATAAATCCAAACATGCCAAGGACTTTTGGAGATTCAGTAATCCACATTAATGACATAGATTATGTCATAGAAGCAAATTATCCTGTTCCCGAACTAGAAATAGTAGAACCTTCAGAGAAGGATACGATCATCGGAAGATATATTGCAGATCTTATTGATGATGGATCTACCATCCAATTAGGAATTGGCGGGATTCCAAATGCCGTAGCTAAAGAACTTATGCATAAAAAAGACCTCGGAATACACACGGAGATGCTTACTGATGGAATGGTTGATTTATACAATGCAGGAGTAATCACTGGTAGATACAAGACTTTAATGCCAGGGAAGATGGTTACAACTTTCGTACTAGGTAGTAAAAAACTATATGACTTTGTTGATGATAATCCTGGTGTAAATGTAATGAGAGGCTCATGGGTTAATGACCCATATATAATTGGTCAAAACTACAAGATGGTTTCGATAAACACCACGATAGAGATAGATTTAACTGGGCAATGTGCATCCGAATCAATAGGACATGTGCAGTTTAGTGGTACTGGTGGACAGGCTGACACAGCGATTGGTGCGCAAAACTCAGTAGGTGGGAAATCCATCATAGCACTTTATTCAACTGCTAATGTAAGAGTTGATGGTTCAGATGAAAGGAAGACCATTTCTAAGATTGTTCCAGCATTAACTAAAGGCGCTGCAGTTTCACTTTCGAGAAATGATGTGGATTATGTAGTCACAGAGTATGGTGTAGCTTCGCTAAGAGGAACATCAATTAGAGAGAGAGTAAAAGCTTTGATAAATATTGCTCATCCTGATTTTAGAGAAGAACTACAAAGACAAGCAGACGAATTTATGATTTGGTAGAGAAGGAGGCTAATCATGCCAAGTACAAAGATAAAAGGATACGAAATATATTATGAGGTCTATGGGAAAGGGGAGACAATAGTTCTTTTAAATGGAATCATGATGTCAACCTCCAGTTGGAATAGCTTCATAGATGTGTTTAGTAGAAATAACAGATTGGTACTAATTGATTTTTTAGATCAAGGTAAGTCACAGAAATCAGATAAACCATATGATCAAAAATTGCAGAGTGATATCGTAAAAGGAGTAATTGATGAATTAAAAATAGATAAAATTCATCTGGTGGGAGTGTCTTATGGGGGAGAAGTTGCTTTAAATTTTGCTTTAAAATATCAAGAGAATTTATCGTCATTGATATTGGCAAATACGACAAGCTATACGACACAACTACTTAGAGATGTAGGAAAATGCTGGAATTACGCTGCGAAAAATCATGATGGTAGAGCATTCTTTAAAGCTACTATGCCATTTATTTATTCGGTTGAGTTCTATGAAGAAAATATTGAATGGCTCAAAAAAAGAGAGGATTTGTTTGTATCTGTATTTGACGAAGCTTGGTATGAAGCCTACACCAGACTTGTTGACAGTGCAGAGAATCTAGATATAAGAGAGGAAATAGAAAAGATAAAAGTGCCTACGCTAATTATTAGTGCAGAATACGACATCACAACGCCAGTAAGGTATCAAAAGCTAATACATGAAAAAATAGCAAATTCAAAATGGGTGATGATAAAGGAAAGTGGGCATGCTAGTATGTATGAAAAACCAGAAGAATTTGCTTCCAATGTACTTGGATTTATAAGTACAGCTAGCGAAGTAATAAAAATAGTTTGAAGAGGTGAGAATTAGTGGACATATTCGTACAAATATTGCTCAACAGCTTAGAAACAGGAGGAATATACGCTCTAGCAGCTTTGGGTATAATACTCATCTTTAGAACATCTGTTACAACAAATTTTGCACAAGGTTCAATCAGTATGTTTAGTGCATTTCTAGCTACAATTGTACTGATTAGAACCGGAATATCGCCGATATTGGCGGCATTGGTTGGAATGGTTTTTGCATTAGTACTCGGTGTGTTGGTGGACTTTTTTGTAATTTCAAGAGCACAAAAAGTCAATCCTGTCTCAAAGCAGATTATAACTTTAGGTCTTATTATGATATTTCTAGGTTTAGCTCCAATGCTGTTTGGAACCGACCCCCTACAGTTTCCGAGATTTGTTTACGGTTCCTACAGCTTTTTCGGAGCAACCATATCATATAATGCCATTTTCAATATAGTAGTTGGTTTGGTTTTGATGGGGATTTTGTTTTTTGCCCTTCAAAAAACTAAATGGGGACTTTCGGTTAGAGCTACAGCCTCAAACGATATTGTGGCGAGAATGATGGGCATTCCAACCGCATCTGTTACAAGAGCTTCATGGGCTATTGCAGCAGCGCTAGGTACATTGTCCGCATTGATGCTCGCACCAACAAACAGTGTTAATTTATCTATGATGGACACAGTGCAAGTCACGGCATTGTTGGCGTGTATATTAGGTGGTTTTACTTCTTTTTACGGAGCTGTGATAGCAGCTTACTTGATAGGTTTTGCAAGCAATTTGATATCGTTTTATGTTTCATCCATCTGGAGCGATTCAATTTTGTATTTGTTGATTTTGATAACAATTTTATTTAAACCTACTGGCTTATTTGGCAAGAAAGTTATAAAGAAAGTATAGAGGTGAGAAGAATGAATAATAAATTAACTGACTTATATAAAACACACAAACCTTACAGCCAATATGCACTATTTGGGATCATTCTTTCATTATTGCCACTTTTAGTCAGCTTAGGTTTAGTCAAATATTCCCTTTTAACAACTGTAGCAAGCATATTGATATATTCTATAGTTGCTCTGGGGTTGAATTTGCTGTTGGGTTATTCAGGCCTTATATCTCTTGGAACAGCGGGATTTATGGGAATGGGGACCTACCTAACAGCGTTTATTACAGCAGATTTGGGATTGCCATTTGAACTGGCTTTAATAATTTCGGTTGCCGTTCCTATGCTGATTGGTGTTTTAACAGGACTGGTTTCGTTAAGAATAGAAGGATATTATTTAGCGATAGCTACACTTGCCATATCTGAAATCTTGAGAAAAGTATTTGTTGAATTTGATTTTGTAACAAATGGTTTTTCTGGAAAACAAGCTCAATACCCTAAACTTCTGGGATTTTTACAATTAGATAGAAATGGCACTTATATATTGATTGTGTTCTTTCTAGTTCTTGTCATGGTTATGATGCACAATCTAGTTAACAGCCATACTGGAAGGGCTCTATCTACTATGAGAGGCAGTGAGGCTGCAGCTAGTGCTATGGGAATAAACATTTACAGACACAGATTGTTGTCTTTTGCAATCGCAGTAGCGTTTTCGGCATTAGGTGGAGTATTGTATATGCACTTTGTAAAATACACTTATCCAAATGCGTGGATATTGATGCTTTCACTTAATATTCTAGCAGTTATTGTAATAGGCGGAGTCAGGAGCATATCAGGGACAATACTCGGCGCTTTTATAGTGTTTGGAGTGCCAGATTTAATTTTAAAGAGATTGCCTATAATTGGAAGCATAGATGGAGCAGCTTATATATTCAATGGGTTGTTGATTATTTTAGTCATTTTATTCTATCCTAATGGATTGATAAACATGAGATACGATATACAGAGAAATTTCAATAAGCAATTTAAGAGAGGAGAGAACATCAATGGATAATATGACAAATAAATTATTAAAAGTAGAAAACCTCTCGATAGCATTTGGCGGGTTAAAGGCAGTTGACAATTTATCTTTTGACATCAATGATGGAGAAATATTTGGCCTTATCGGACCTAATGGAGCAGGAAAAACTACAGTTTTCAATTGTATAACTCAATTCTACAAGCCTGATGAGGGAAATATCTTCTTTAAAACAAATACGGGGGAAGTTGAAAACCTCGTCGGGAAAAAAACTCATGAGTTAATTGGGAAAGGTCTTGTAAGGACATTTCAAAACATTGAGCTCATAAGGGAACTTACTGTTGTTGAGAATGTAATGGTTGGTGCACATATTGAGTTTAAAGCGTCACTATTTAATCAATTTTTCAGACTTAAAAAGACTAGAGAAGAAGAAAACAGAATCAGAAAAAGAGCAGAGGAAATACTTGATCACTTTGGACTATCATCTATAAAAGACATGCTTGTAGCTGGGCAGCCTTATGGCGTGCTTAAGAAAATAGAGCTAGCTAGAGCATTGATGCTAGATCCAAAACTTATTATTCTAGACGAGCCCGCTGCAGGTTTAAATGACTCTGAAACCATGTCTTTAGTAAATATCATAAAAGAGATAAAAAATGAGAGAAACTGCTCAATTCTATTGATTGAGCATGACATGAAATTTGTAAATGGATTATGCGATAGAATTTGTGCCATAAATTTTGGGAAGCTTTTAGCAATAGGCACACCAAAAGAAATACAGGAAAACGAACAAGTCCAAATTGCCTATCTTGGAAAGGAGGACGACTGATGAATGAGTGTTTAGGAATTAAAAATTTAAAAGTTAATTATGGAAGCATAGAAGCTCTAAAAGGTATAGATATATCTGTCAAAGAAGGGCAGATAGTGGCACTTCTTGGCGCAAATGGAGCAGGTAAAACCACGACACTGAGAAAAATATCAGGTATATTGGAAGCTAAAAGCGGCAGCGTTCAATTTTTCGGAGAAGATATTACCAATTTACCTCCTCATAAAATTGCTGCAAAAGGAATAATACAATCTCCTGAAGGCAGGCAAGTGTTCAGAGATTTGACAGTGGAAGAGAATTTGATGACTGGTGCATATACTGTCAAGGATAAAAAAGAATTGAAAAATAATTTTGACAGAGTATATTCATATTTTCCAGTTTTAAAGGAAAGAAAGAATCAAATCGCTTCGACACTGTCCGGTGGAGAACAGCAAATGCTTGCAATTGGAAGGGCTTTAATGGGAAGTCCAAAGTTGTTGCTTTTAGATGAGCCATCCCTAGGACTTGCGCCCTTAATTGTAAAAAATATATTTCAAATTATCAAAGAAATACGAAGTGATGGTACTACTGTTTTAATAGTAGAACAAAATGCATTGCAAACATTAAAAATAGCTGATTATGCTTATGTTTTAGAAGTAGGTAAAATCAGCATGGAAGGGAGTGCTGAAGAGCTAAGAAACGACAGTTCATTGATTGAAGTTTATTTAGGAGGAAAAAATTAAAATGGAGGGAATAAAATGAAAAAAAGAATATCTATTATTCTAGTTTTAGCTATGCTTATATCAACTTTAGCAGGATGTACTACAAGCAATGAAATTGCACAAGGGGTCACAGACACTACAGTAAAAGTTGGAAACACAGCAGCAACATCTGGTGCTTTTGCAGCAGTAGGCGTTCCTTTTAATGCAGGTATAGAAGCGTATTTCAAGATGGTAAATGATGCAGGTGGAGTAGATGGAAGAAAAATTGAATTTGTTCATTATGATGATGAGTTTGATCCTATAAAAGCAACTACTTTTACTGAACAACTTATAAATGACGACAAAGTTTTTGCTATCGTAGGCCATTTTGGCACACCAACAATAGGTGCAACTTTAGATTTATTAAAAGAAACAGGCATACCTGCAGTGTATTTTGCAGCTGGGATAGCAGCTCTTTACAATGAAGATGCTACAAGTATTGAAAAAGGAAAAGGATTATTTCCAGTGCAACCAATTTATGTAACAGAAGGAAGATTAATCGTTGCGAGAGCAATAGAAGAACACAACGCTAAAAAAATAGGTGTAATTTATACAAATGATGACGCTGGCAAAGACTTATTAGCAGGAGTTGAAAATCAAGTAGAAAAGCTAGGTGGAGATTACACAGTTGTAAAAGAACAAGTAAATCCTGGTGCAACTGATGTATCAAGCCAAGCACTAAAGATGAAAAATGAAAATGTTGACGTAATAGTTGCGGCATCAATTCAAGCAACATTGCCAACAATCATCAAAGGCTTAATAGCACAAGGAGTAAATAAGCCTGTATTTACAACTTATTCAAATGCTGATGCTACTACAATAGCAAATTTCCAAGCAGATTACGCAAATACTGCAAATAAATTCCCTATCTATTCAAATGCATGGGTAGATTTAAGTAATCAAGAAGAGGTTGATGAATTTGTACAAGGAATGACTAACTACGGGAAACCTGAATATGCTGCAAATGCATTTTCAATGGCTGGATGGATTGCTGGATATTTCTTCGTAGAAGGGTTGAGAAGAGTTGAAGGAGAAACATTAAATTGGGAAAATTACATTAATGGAATGGAAAAAGAGCCATTTAAGATCCCTATGGGCGGAACAGTAGACTTCGCAAATGGAAAACGACTTGGTACTCAGTCAATGTCATTGCTGAAAGTATCAGATGATGGCTCGGCATGGGAAGTAGTAAAACCAGTAGAAGACTTAAATGTAATATTAGATAGAATTCAATAGAGTATATAGTTTAAAAGCCTTTGAGGAAACTCAAAGGCTTTTACTATAAGTAAGTCTTATGCAATATAACATAAGCTTATTATTACTTATGAAGTTTAAGTGATACAATATAGATAAATAATTAACAAACAATAACACAGGAGGGATAAAATGAAAAAATCACAAACTATTGCAGCGTTACTGATCTTAGTATTGATGGGAGTATTGGCACAAAATCTAGATACTTCGACTACAAATTTACCATTATTTTTAATTACTGGACTCATGTTAGGTTATACATTGACAAGATCTAGATATGGTTTTGCTGGAGGAATTAGAAAAATATATTTCACAGGAGACGGCGCCTTGACAAAAGCATTATTACTTATGTTTGCCCTTTCAGCTCTCGGTACAGCAGGTATCCATTTTGGAGCAGCACAAAAAGGAGCAGTAGCAGCATTTAAGGCAGCTGAAGGACAGATGATAATTCCTGGAACAGGGCATGTTCAAATTGCTAGTTTAGCAACCATAATCGGCGGAATAATGTTTGGAGTAGGGATGATATTTGGTGGGGGATGTGCTTCAGGTACACTCACTGACACTGGTGAAGGTGAGATCAAGGCATTAATAGTTACATTTTTCTTTGGTGTAGGTGGAATGTTAGGGATTGCTCATAATAACTGGTGGAGCGAAAGCGTATTCACGAAAGTGGGCAAGACTGTTTATTTACCAGATGTATTAGGATACATAGGTTCTGTTGTACTTACACTAGCATTACTAGGTATTCTTTATATAATAACAATCAAATATGAAGAGAAGAGAAAAAGAGAAGGAACTTTTGTAAAAGATGAATTTGCAGAATGGCAAAAATCAATAAAGGGCGACGGAAAAATTAAGTTATTTAGCAGCACTACTTATCATAATTTATTTGTTGCAAGATGGCCATTCATGACTGGCGCATTTGTAATGTCGATACTATTTGTATTTGTAATAAATTCATCTGGTGCAAGCTGGGGTGCATCAGGTCCATATGCACTTTGGACAATGTGGCTATTAGACAAGATTGGCATTAATGGATGGAGTAATCCTGCATTGGTAAAAACTTTAGAAACAGTTAGAAACGGTTTATTGAAGGATCCAGTGACAGTGAGGAATATTGGTATAATATTTGGTTCAAGTGTTTCCATGCTGCTAGCAGGAAAATTTAGATTTAATTTTCATTTTAATTTCAAAGACGTAGTATTTTATGCAATAGGTGGAGTTTTAATGGGTTATGGAGCAAGAGTAGCAAGAGGCTGTAATGTGGGAGCGCTATATTCAGGTATATGCAATTTCTCGTTATCAGGTTGGGTTTTCCTAGTTGCAATAACTTTAGGAGGAATATTAGGTTCATCATTATATAAAAGGGCATTTTCCAAATAAAATATTAAGGTTAGGAATACCCTAACCTTAATAACAAAAGCATCTTTTTTTAGATGTTATAAATGATTTAAATATTTGTTCATGTTTTTCCAAATTATAACTACTTCTTTGAGCAAAATAGTATTTAAAACTCATGTCAACATTATCTATAGGAATTTCTCTAAGCAGATTTTTCCTAAGTTCTTTTTTTACAGTGATTTTTGGCAAAAATGAGAAACCCTTTCCAGACATGACTATAGATTTGATTGATTCTGGAGAATTTGAAGTCAATACTATATTCAAATCACTAACACTCAATCCACACTTTGATAATTTTAAGTTTAATATAGAAGATTCATCTAAGTCGTATTCACTTAATATAATAGGTATCTCTACTATACTAGCAGCATCGATTTTGTTAACATCTTCCTCTGACGTTATCAGTGCTATTTTATCAGAAAGGATTGGGGTAGATATGATATCTTCACATTCATTAATACCAGCAATCACCCCTAAATTTATTTCGTGATCTAACAATTTGTTGATGATTTGAGTTGTATTATCTACAAAGAGTTTTACATCTATGTCAGGATGGAGTTCTTTGAAAGTGTATATACTGCAAGGCAAGACATATTCTCCAATATATTTGCAGGCACAGATGTTTAAAAGGCGTTTGTCTTTTTCTAATTCTTTTAAATTCTTTAATATGTTTTTTTCTAGAGAGAGCATACTCTTAGCATGTTCAAATACGATTTTACCTTCTTCAGTTAGTTCTACACCTTTGTTACTTCTGATGAGAAGAGTAGCATTAAATTCATTTTCTAGATGTTGTATTTGCATGCTTAAAGCAGGTTGTGTAATGTGAAGCAGTTTAGAAGCCTTTGATATACTATTACAATTCACAGTAGTATAAAAAGCTTTTAAATAGTCTAAGTTCATAATAAACCTCCATTCAAAAGACCTGAGTTTAGTCTATTTATTGTATTATAACATATATGACATTATTTTCAAAAAATTAAGGGGGACGAAGTAAATGGCAAGTAAACCAAAAAAAGTTGTGATAGTAGGAGGTGTAGCAGGAGGTGCTACTGCTGCAGCTAGAGTAAGAAGATTATCAGAAGAGTGTGAAATAATCATGCTTGAAAAAGGACCTCATGTTTCTTTTTCAAATTGCTCATTACCATATCATTTGAGTGGACTTATAAAGGACCACGAAGATCTAGTGATGATGAAACCTGATGATTTTTATAATCAATACAGGATAGACGCAAGGATATACAATGAAGTTACAGAAATAGATAGACAAAATAAAAGAGTAAAAGTAAAAAATGTAGTCACTGGAGAAGAATACTATGAGACTTATGACAAACTAGTATTATCACCCGGAGCAACTCCTATAGTGCCTCCATTTGAAGGTTTAGATAAAGTTAACTATTTCACTATTAGAAATGTTGTAGATGTAGCTAAACTTAACTCATTTTTAAAAGATAACGCATCAAAAGATGTTGTAGTAATAGGTGGAGGGTTTATTGGAGTAGAAGTATGCGAAAATTTAAAACTAGGTAGGTACGATGTAACTTTAATAGAAGCAACACCACAGATTATGAATGTTTTTGATTATGATATGGCACAAATACTACACAAAGAAATGATAGATAATAATGTAAATTTGATAGTAAATGATAAAGTAATGAAATTTGAAAAAGATGAAGTTTTGTTAGAATCAAATAAAAGAATACATGCTGATGCGGTTGTAATTGCAATAGGTGTAGCTCCTGATACTAGACTTGCAGAAAAGGCCGGGCTAAAAATTGGGGATACACGTGCTATTGAAGTAAATCACAATTTCCAGACATCAGACCCAGACATATACGCAGTAGGGGATGCAATAGAAGTATACAACACTTTAACTAATAAAAGAGCAAGACTTGCTCTTGCTGGGCCAGCTTTAAGACAAGCGAGGTCAGCAGCAGATCATATGTTTGGAAAATCTGCTGACAATAGAGGCGTAATAGGTTCTTCAGCAATTAAGTTGTTTGATCTAAATGCTGCGGTAACAGGATTGACAGAAAATTCAATCAAAAGCAACAACCTAGGCATTACCTATGATTCGATAATGATTATCCCAAATGACAAGGTAGGGTTAATGCCAGATGCTAATCCAATGCACTTTAAGCTTATTTTTGAAGTGCCAACAGGAAGAATACTAGGTGCTCAAGCAATTGGTAAAGGGAATGTAGACAAGAGAATTGATATAATAGCAACTTTAATAAGATTTAATGGAACATTATATGATTTAAAGGAAATGGAATTGTGTTATGCTCCACCTTTTAGTACAGCTCGTGATGTAGTTAATATTGCTGCGCTAGTAGGGATAAATATATTAGAGAATAATTACAGACAAGTTCATGTGTCAGAAGTAAGAAATCTAGTTGAAAGTGGAGCTTATATTATAGATGTTAGAGAGAAAGAAGAGTATGAAGAGGGGCATATAGTAAATGCAGTTAACATACCACTAAGTGAAATACGAAATAGAACCAATGAAATACCTACAGATAGACCAGTATATTTACATTGCAGATCATCACAGAGATCTTATAATGCACTTACTGCATTACAACACCTTGGATTTAAAAATTTATACAATATTTCTGGAAGCTTCATGGGAATATGCTTCTATGAGTATTTCAATGATGTAACTACAAATAGAAAACCAATAGTTACTAAATACAATTTTAAGTAAACAGATAAATTAGATGTCGCTAGTTATGTACATAACTAGCGACAAAGAAAGGTGAAATCATGCAAGGAGTAAAAAAATCCCGAATAAGCAAAATTGATGTTTTTTCTATTGTTTTGGGCTCTATCATTGGATGGGGTTCTTTTATGTTACCTGGAAGCAAATTTTTAATAGAAGCTGGGGTGATAAATACTACAATAGGTATTTTTAGTGGGGCATTGTTTATAATATTAATCCAAGGGAGTTATTATATAATGCTTCAAAATCATGATGAAGAAGGCGGAGAATTTTCTTACACTTATCAAAACCTTGGACAAAGGTATGGGTTTTTAGTGGGATGGTTTCTAAGCATAGCATATCTTACTATAATTCCCTTAAATAGCACTGCCTTTCCATTGGTTGTAAATAAGATATTTGGGAGCCTATTTCGATTTGGCTATTTGTATGAAATTGCTGGATATAAAGTATATCTAGGAGAAATATTACTTTCTAGTTTTATCGTAATCTTGTTTGCTTATATTAACATCAAGGGCATCAAAGATTCTGCAAAAGTACAAAATTTCATAATTTTATTGCTCGTAATTTTTGTTTTTACGGTATTTATAGCAACTTTATTTAAATCAGATAAATCAAAATTTCTTAATAATTATATAAATGATTATAGCTTTGACATAAAACAGATTCTTAGGATATTTGCGATAACACCATTTCTATTTATTGGATTTGATAATATTCCACAGATATTTTTGGAGTTTGATTTCGATGCGAAAAAAGCATCGAAAATTGCAGTTATTTCTATTTTTATTGGAGCGATGATTTATGCTGTATTAAATTTAACAACAGCTTTGATGTTTTCTCCTGAAGAGGCGCATGAACTCGATTGGGCGCTAGGCAGAGGAGTATTAGATAACTTGGGAATTATATTTTTTCTTATGTTGACAATTGCACTAACTGCAGCAGTCACTTCTGGCATCAACGGTTTTATGATATCAACAAGCAAACTCCTTGGCTCTATGGCTAACTACAATATAATACCTAAGAGTTTAGGAAAAGTTAACGATACAGATGTGTTTAGAAATGCAATTATCTTTGCAACTTTTATTAGTTTAATAGCGCCTTGGTTTGGGAGAGAAGTCATACTTTGGATTGTAGACATGTCATCACTTGGTGCAGCAATAGCATACTTTTTTGTAAGCTTTATTTCGAGAAGATTAGCGACATCTAAAACATTTAAAATAATTAGTTTACTAGGAATGATATCTTCTGCACTAATAGTTTTGCTACTATTAGTGCCATCTTCACCTGCTTCATTAGGTAAAGAATCAATGATTGCATTGGCGATGTGGATTATACTAGGATTATTATTTTATTTTAGAGTCACAAAAAGAAAAGCCGCATGAATTATCATGCGGCTTTAAATTACATTCCTAGTACTTCTTCAACTGGAGTATAGGACATATTAAATGCATCTGCAACTGATTTATAGACAATTTTACCTTCTAATACATTTGCACCTTTTCTCAATGGCTCTTCATCCATCAAAGCTTTCTTCCAACCCTTATTTGCAATTCTAACTGCATAAGGCAAAGTTACGTTTGTCAATGCAAATGTCGATGTTCTTGGAACAGCTCCAGGAATATTTGCAACTGCATAGTGAATTACATCGTGTTTAACAAATATTGGGTCAGCATGAGTAGTTGGGTGATCTATAGTTTCAACGCTTCCGCCTTGATCTATAGCAACATCAACTATAACGCTACCTGGTTCCATTTGTTTAACCATTTCTTCTGTTATCAATTTAGGAGCTTTAGCTCCAGGAATCAATACTGCACCAACAACTAAATCTGCTGTTTTAACAGCTTGAGTTAAATTGTAATTGTTTGAGTACAATGTTTCAATGCTTCCCATAAATACTTCGTTTAAATATCTTAATCTATCTACATTAATATCTACAACAGTTACTCTTGCACCAAGGCCAACAGCTCTTCTTAATGCTGCAGTTCCAACAATACCAGCACCTACTATTACTATATGAGCTGGAGGAACACCTGTAACACCATCAACTAAAACACCTTTTCCACCTTTTGATTTTTCAAGATAAACTGACCCTTCTTGAATTGCCATTCTGCCTGCTACTTCGCTCATAGGTGTCAACAGAGGCAATGATCTATCTGGATTTTGTACTGTTTCATATGCAATAGCGATTACACCTGAATCAACAAGTGCTTTTGTCAATTCTTCGTCTGCTGCTAGATGAAGGTATGTGAATATAATCAAGCCTTTTCTGAAATATTGATATTCTGAAGGAAGTGGCTCTTTAACTTTCATTATCATATCTGCTTGTTCCCAAACCATCTTTGCTTCGGGAAGTATTTCTGCTCCTTGAGCTTTATACGCTTCGTCACTGAAACCTGAACCTAAACCAGCATTTGTTTCAACTAGTACTTTGTGTCCTGCTCTAACAAGTGCATCAACACCAGCAGGTGTCATAGCTACACGGTTTTCTTGAGCTTTTATCTCTTTTGGGACTCCTACAATCATCTATAAAGCCTCCTTTAATATTATAATAACGTTTGCTTTAATTATAACACATAAAAAAATTTTTGTAATTATATAATAAATTATTTGACCTATTTTAACAAATAAATTCAACTTCTAACTGAGCATATTTTCTAAATAAGGTCTTAAAAAGCGGGTTAGAGATGTTGCCACCACAACACCACACGCTATGGCAATAGCTACAAAAATTGATTCCACACCAGTGCTAAGAGCATTTGATAAATCGTTATTTAATATATGAAACATAGTGTAGTAGATGCCGTATCCAGGAACAAAAGGAATTATTCCAGGGATAATAAATAATGTCGCAGGTTGCTTATGATATATTGCTAATATTTCACCCACTAGACCTACGAACAATGATCCTATAAGTGGTGGAAGTATAAAGTTCGTGCTTGCATTTTGAACATAGTAGAATATGACCCACCCAACCATGCCATTTAAGCTTGCAAAGAAAATAGACCTTCTAGGTATATTAAATATTATTGCAAAACCAAAGATGCTAAAAAAAGAAAGCACTACTTGAGTTATAAAATTCATGATAACCTCCTAAATAAACGCAAATGAGATTTGCAATGCTATACCGACACCAAATGCTAGAGCAATTGCAATAAAAATTGCCTCTATAATTTTTGCCCCACCAGCTATGAGTTCCCCAGAAATCAAGTCCCTAATTCCGTTAGTAAGAGCCACTCCGGGCACTAATGTCATTAAAGGGCCAATAATTATCCGATTGTAATCTAGATAAAATCCGAATTTTTCAAATATAAAATAAGACAACACACCAATGCCAGCAATTAAAAATCCGCCAATGATATTTTTTATAAAGAAATTTGGCTTGAACCTAGCAAGTTTAGTCAAAAGGTAACCCACTGATATAGAAGCTACAAATGCGACTAAAGTTTCCAATATACTACCGCCTGTCAGACCTGTAAAAAGCCCCCCAGCTATTCCTGTAAATATAAAAGTAGTTCTCTTCGAAAACTGGGGTATGTCAGTTAAGCTTGTCAGGAGTATTTCAAGATCTTCATCGCTTAAATCATTTTGAGTATATATTCTCGAAAATGAATTCGCTCGTGATATAGCCTCTAAATTAAGTTGAGATGAATGTATCCTTTCCAATCTAGTTGTTGAGTTTGTACTGGATTTGACACTCACAATGATACCTGTTGGAAGTACAAAAACATCGACTTTTGAGTCTAATTTTGAAGTGATCATTCTTTCTATTGTCTCTTCAACTCTATATATTTCAGCTCCACTTTCAAGCATAATCTTTCCTACATTTATTGCTAGATTTATTACAAAATTTTCATCATGAGATTTCATATTAACACCCTTCTATAAATTATAATGATATTTTACCATAACTCTTCTCTTTTAGTAATATTGACGAATTATTTTCTGAGTAAAGGTTAAAAAAAGATTATTATCACCGATATTTATTTTAAGCAAATATTGTTATCTTAAGGGGGATGTATATGGAATTTTTCAACAAATCTATAAGAAAAAAAATCACTAGTGGATTTTTGCTAATTTCTTTTTTCACTCTTATATTAGGGTCGGTTGCAATCTATAGTATGCTAGAAATCCAGAAAAATGACGACAAGCTCTATAAGAATAATACAGTTCCCCTAGGAGAATTGGTGATGATTGTAGAGTCCTATCTTTCAATGCAAAGTGAAATAAAAGACGTGATAATCGTTGGACAGATGGCAGTTATAGATGAAGCATCTATACAAAAGAAAAATTCACAGTTTGATAAGCTTCTAGAAAATTACTCTATTACAGCAAATAGTGAGGAAGAAAAAGAGCTGACAACTTCATTGAAGAGTTATAAAGCCGAATACGATGAGTTGATGAAGAAAGTAATAAGTTTATCAAAAGCAAACAAGCCAAATGAAGCCAGAGTTTTGATGTACGGTCAAGGCGGAGAACTCAACAAGAAAATCACTGATACATACACTAAATTAATGACTTTAAACTTAAACGAAGCAAGAATTACTTCGGAGAATAATACGCAATTTGCGAACAGAGATTTGATGTTTACAGCCATTGTTTTAGTATTGTCCATAATTTGCTCTGTATTTTTAGGATATAGAATTTCTGGGAATATAACAAAACCTATCAAATCTCTTGAAACTGCAACTTCTTTAATAGCAGAAGGGGACTTCACCATAAAACTAGATGAAAAGTACGACAACAGGAATGATGAGATAGGGAAATTATTGGGAAATTTCAGCAAGATGATAGAAAAGATAAGTCACTTGCTAAAGGAATTTGAAGTGGCAGTGGAAAAGACATCTGATTCCAGCAATAGCTTGTCTAATGAAATACAAATTGTCTCCGAACAGGGAATAAATATCAACAACTCAGTTAGCCAAATCGCAGCAGGAATGGAAGAAACAAGCGCATCTGTGGAACAAGTAGCATCTTCGTCTGAACTAATTTCAACGAAAACCAAGGAATTAGTGCAAAAAGCTAAAGTTGGCGAAGAAAAGGGAGAAGAAATAGAAAACAGAGCTAAACAAATGCAAGAGACCGCTGTTCTTTCAAAAACAAATGCTCGTGGAATATATCTAGAAAAGCAAAAAATAATCATGAAATCCATCGAAGAAGCAAAAGTAGTTGAAGATATTGAAAAAATGACAGATGTGATATCTGAAATTGCAAGTCAAACTGACCTTTTAGCTTTAAATGCAGCAATAGAAGCGGCTAGAGCTGGCGAAGCTGGAAGAGGTTTTTCTGTGGTAGCTGACGAAATAAGAAAACTTGCAGAACACTCTGAAGAGACAACATCAAAGATAAAGCAAATCATAACAAAAGTAAACAAATCCGTAGACAGCTTAGCAAATAGTGCAAGAGAAATCCTGAAATTCATTGATGAAGATGTAACAAACGACTACGATAAACTTGAAAATACAGGAAATTTATATTTTGAAGATGCTCAATTTGTAAAAGAACTGACTAAAGAGTTTTCTGTTGCAACGGCTGAAATATCTATGTCGGTAGATGACATCGGCTCATCCATTGAATCTGTAGCAGCAGTTATTGAAGAGGCTAATGCATCTGCACAAGAGATAAGCTTAGGAAGCGATGAAACATCAAGATCGTTGCTAGAGATAGAAAAGAAAGCAAGGGAACAAAAGGAACTTTCAAATGATTTGAGTGAGCTGCTAAATCAATTTAAAATTTAAATTGAATTTAAATAAAGGAAGGTAGTTTATATGAAAAAGGAGAAAAACAAAAAAGACAAAAGCGGTAAAATTAAGTCCATAAGCAGAAAAATATCAACCGTAATGATTTTAATAACTATCTTTTCAATAATTTTAGTTGGGGGAATAAATTACTATAACTCATATAATTTGTACAAAGATAAATTAATTGATTCTAGCGACCAAACGCTAGAGTATATAGAGCTTAGCATAGACAATTATTTAATAGATGTAGAAAAACAACTTAAAGTGTTAGCCAAAGATGATAAAGTAGTTAATTTCTTCAATGGAGAAATAACAGAAGAAGATTTCATGACAAAATTGAAGGACTATAAAGATTTAGACGTTAATACATTGACTGTGTATTTTGGAACATCAGATAAAAGAATGGCTCTATACCCTAAAGTCCCGTTGACTAATTATGATCCTACTATTAGGGAGTGGTAAACAACTGCTCAAGCCAATAAAGATAAAGTGATATGGGTTAATCCTTATGTAGATGCAGGAACAGGAAAAATTGTAATATCAGCTGCAAAAGCAGTGGTAAAAGATAACAACATTGTCGGAGTTGTTGGGATAGATATTGACTTAGCCGTTTTATCGTATCAATTGACAAATCTTGTAATAGGAAATTCTGGAAATATAATAATAACTGATCAAAATGGTATTAACTTAATTGCGAAAGACAAAGATTCCATTGGAAAGGCAACAATTACAGATTTAAAATTATGGGAAGACATGACAAATAATTCAAATGGAATTTCTGATTACAAAGATGCTTCAGATGATGATTTTTATGGTATATTTAGAACTAATGAAAGAACAGGGTGGAAGTTAGCGGCGTTAATACCTAAAACTGAATTGACACAAAAAACTTCTATATTGTTATTAAATACAATTATAGTAGCTATAATAGCAGTTTTAATCGCAGTAATAGCTACATTGATACTGAGCAAAAATATCAGCAAGAAAGTCAATCAACTTCAAAAATCATTTGAAAGAGTATCAGAAGGAGCACTCAACACAGATGTAAGGATTGAATCTAGAGACGAATTTGGAGCTATATCAATACATTTTAACGACATGCTAGCTAAAATTAGAAATACGCTTAAAAAAGTGTCTGATTCTTCGGATGATGTTGTGGAAGCTTCAGATATGATACTTGGAATGACTAAAGAAGCAAATGCTGCGCTAAATGAAGTTTCACAAACTATTTACGAAATAGCTAGAGGTAGCCAAGAGCAAGCAGAAGATATTGAAAAAAACTCTCAGAACATTATGGAATTCTCAAAAGTGTTGGATGATGTATCAGAGTCAATTGAAACAATAAATGAGCTTTCAAAGGAGACTGACAGATATAGCAATGACGGATTATTGAGAGTTGAAGAACTTACTGATAAAGCGAAAAAAACTGAAGAAGCGACAAATTTGACAAATGAGATAATAAATGAAGTTAAACAGAAGTCAAATGAAATTAATGTTATAACTGACACTATAAACCAAATTGCTGAACAAACAAATCTATTGGCTTTAAATGCAGCAATAGAAGCTGCAAGAGCAGGAGATGCTGGAAGAGGATTTTCTGTGGTCGCAGAGGAGATAAGAAAACTTGCTGAAAAGTCGCAAGACGCAACTAAAGATATCGGAAATTTAATTAATGCGATG
Source organism: Tissierellaceae bacterium (assembly GCA_018434075.1). Taxonomy (GTDB): domain Bacteria; phylum Bacillota; class Clostridia; order Tissierellales; family Tissierellaceae; genus Soehngenia. Next base: position 14,401 of record JAHDQA010000105.1, on the reverse strand, counting down.
AATGATAGATCTGATGAAGCTGTTTTAGCAATGTCAAAAGCTAAGGAAGTAGTTAATGAGCAAGTAGATACCGTTGATAGAACAAAAGATGCATTTGTTCAGATTTTGAACTCCATCAACTCTTTAGGCGATAAAGTAGACAGCATTTCAGAACTCATACTTGACCTAAAGTTCAGGAAAAATGAAATTTTGGAAAACACTCAAAACATTTCCGCTGTATCTGAAGAAATTAGCGCAAGCACAGAAGAAGTATCAGCATCTACTGAAGAAATAACTGCAACTACTGCGAGCTTTGTAGAATATGCAGAGAAATTAAAAGATATCTCTCATCAATTAAAACAGATGATATCTAGTTTTCAAATATAGAGTATTGGAGGAAAACATGGAACAATATATTATTTTCAGATTAAACAATCAGAGATATGCCATTGATATTGGCAGCATAGACAGGATAATTGACTTTACTGAGCCTAAAAAAATTCCAGAGACTTACGACTATGTACTTGGAGTCATTAAATATGATGAAAAGATATTGCCTATTGTAGACTTGACTAAGAAATTATATGGAATTTACATTTCGAACAATTCAAAGAGTAAAGTGATTGTTACGACATGGAAAGACAGAATGTTAGGGTTTTTAGTGGAGGACATCGAAGGTATACAAAGATATGGCTCAAATCAAATTGAAAAAAACTACGAGCAATACGAAATATCTAAAAAATATATCGAAGGTTTTATTAAGCTCGAAGATGACATAATAATTATTTTAAATATTCAAGAACTTTTTGATTATGAACAAGAAGAAGATTTAATAGATATAGAAGGGAAATTATCAGAAATAAACGATGAGAATGAGGAATGATCAATGGTAGAGACTATAAAAGTTGGAATATCAGACTATAAGATAACTACATCGCCAAATATATTAATGACGCTAGGACTTGGCTCATGTGTAGGGATTGCGATTTATGATACAATCCACAAAGTAGGTGGACTAAGCCATATTCTTTTGCCAGACAGTTCTAGTTTTAGTCGCAATATAAAGATCGAGAAATTTGCTAATTTAGCTATTCCCAAAATGGTTTCAGAAATGAAAAAAGGGTATTCCAATATGAATTTAGTAGCAAAGATTGCAGGCGGTGCTAGCATGTTTGAATTCAACTTAAATGGAGCTGAAAATGGCATAGGTGAGCAAAATGTATTGGCGGTAAAAAGGACTCTTGAAAGTCTTGGAATACCAATCGTTGCAAGTCATACCGGAGGCAATTCCGGAAGGACTATGATTGTGAATTTAGAGGATTTTAAAGTGACTATTAGATGCGCAAATAGCGAAATTATAATAATATAAGGTGTTGATCAACATGGCGATAAGACTTTTAATTGTAGACGATTCAGCATTTATGAGAAAAATAATCTCTGACATGCTAAAAGACGTAAAAGAAATCACAATAGTTGGTACTGCAAGAAATGGCAAAGATGCTTTGGAAATGATACCAAAATTAAAACCCGATGTTGTTAGTTTGGATGTAGAAATGCCGATAATGAATGGCATAAAAACACTTGAAATAATCAGAGAAAAATACAAATTGCCAGTAATAATGCTAAGTTCAAATACGAACTCGGAAATAACAATAGAAGCTTTGGAAAAAGGCGCTTTTGACTTTATCGAAAAACCAACGAATATAAATGACAATTTTGATGAACTAAAGAATGATTTAGCAAGCAAAATAATTGCAAGTGTATTGCAAAGAAGAGATGTTGATGACTCAAAAACACATGAGCCTAAAAAAAGAGCTATAGGCGATAATAAGCTTCAAATAAAAGCGATTGCTATAGGAGCTTCAACCGGAGGACCAAAAGCGCTGGTAAGTTTGATAAAAGAGTTGCCAAGCGACATAGGCGTTCCTATATTTATTGTTCAACATATGCCAGCGGGATTTACCACATCTTTAGCTTCAAGAATGGATATGGAATCGAAACTAAAAGTTGTAGAAGCGAAAGATGATATGGTGATTGAAAAAAATGTCGTATATCTTGCTCCAGGAGACTATCACATGACAATTGACAATAAGAGAATAAGATTAGATAAACGAGAAAAAATAAATGGGGTAAGACCATCTGTGGACTATCTATTTGAGTCGGCTGCTGAAATTTACACCAACAATCTTTTAGGGATAATATTGACTGGAATGGGGAAAGATGGTTCAAGGGGGATGAAAAGAATAAAAGAACTTAATGGTTATAACATTGCCCAAGATAAAGAAAGCAGCACTATTTTCGGGATGCCCCAAAGTGCAATAAAGCTAGGCGTCATAGATGAGATATTAAGTTTAAATGAAATTTCTCAAAGAATTATAGAATTGTTGAGGTGAAACAATGGAGAAAGAATTCGATTATTTTTATGACTTTGTATATAAAGAACTCAATTTGAATTTAAGCTTTTATAAAGACGCTCAAATGCAAAGAAGAATACTTTCTGTCATGAAAAAGTCAGGCGCAAAAGACATGATTGAGTATTCAAAATTAATAAGCAAAGATGATAAAATAAGAAAAGAATTTTTAGATCAAGTTACAATTAATGTAACAGAATTTTTTAGAAACAAAGACATGTTTGAGCAATTAGAAGAAATAATAGTAAATAATACAAGCAAGAAATTCAACAAGCTTAAGATTTGGAGCGCAGCATGTTCAAATGGAGCTGAGCCTTACAGCGTATGTATTATGTTGGATAGAAATAATTTGCTCAATAGAGCAGAAATAATTGCGACAGACATTGATAAAGAAGTATTGTCAAAAGCAAGAGACGGCAAATACAAAGAGACAGAATTAAAAGGCTTAGATGATTATTTAATAAGCAAGTATTTTATAAAAGATATAGACCATTTTAGAGTATCAGAAAGTTTGCGCAAAAAAGTAAATTTTAAAAGGCACGATTTGCTACTAGATAAGTATGAGAAAGATTGCCATCTCGTTATATGTAGGAATGTTACGATTTATTTTAAACCAGATGTAAAAGATGAAGTATATAAAAAATTTAGTGAATCGTTAGTTAGCGGGGGCCTACTTTTCATAGGAGCTACTGAAGGGATATACAATCCAAAAGAATTTGGTCTTAAAAAGGTTGCCACATGTATTTATGAAAAAATGTGATATAGAGGTGAATGGTTAAGTGGATGACAACAGCAAATACAAAGAATTATTTTTTGAAGAAACAGAAGAGTACTTACAGTTATTGAATGATAATATGCTCAGGATAGAACAAAACATTAATGACATATCTTCTTTGGAGGAGATGTTTAGAGCAGCACACACTTTAAAAGGCATGGCTGCTACTATGGGATACAAATCAATGACTGATTTAACCCATAGAATGGAAAGCCTATTGGGCTTATTAAAAAGTGGAGAGAACTTTAAAGAAGACAATATAATCAACTTAATATTTAGATGCCTAGATAAACTTACAGAAATTGTAGAGGACTTAAGAAACAATAAAGATGACACTTATGTCAAAGATTTACTGGAAGAATTAGAGCAATTGATAAATAAAAACGATCAAAATAAAAAAACTGAAAAAGTTGATGAACTAAAAGAATTTGTATTATCTGAAACAGATGAAAATGTAATAAAGAGTGCTTATGAAAGAGGATACAATGCTTATGTAATAGATGTTACAATAGATGATGGATGCCTTTTGAAGGGCCCAAGAGCATATCTCGTGATCAACAATTTAGAAAAAATTGGAGATGTTATATATACTTATCCGGATGCACAAAATCTTGAAAATGGAGAGTATGAAAAAACATTTAGATTAATTTTATTGACTAAAGAAACCATTGCTGATGTAAAAGAAAAAATTGAAAATGTTTCAGAAATTGAAAATGTAAATATTTTGGAAATACAGCCGAATTATTCAACTGAAACAAATCTAAAATCTGAAACCAAGAAAGAAAACAAAAAATCAGATACAAAACTTTCAAATAATAGCAATTTAAACCAATCAATAAGAGTAGATATTCAAAAATTAGATAGTTTCATGAATCTTGTTTCTGAACTTGTAATATATAGAACTAGGCTTGAAGATGTAAGCAAAAGAGCGGATATAAATGAAATTGATGAGCCGTTAGGGCAGGTTGCAAGGATAACATCCGAGTTACAAGACCTTGTTTTAAAGATAAGGATGCAACCGGTTAGCGTTGTATTCAATAGATTTCCTAGAATGGTAAGAGATTTGTCAAAAGAATTGAATAAAAAAATAAGTTTAGTCATAGAAGGAGAAGAAACAGAACTAGACAGGACAGTTGTTTCGGAGCTAAGCGAACCACTTATTCACCTTATCAGAAATGCAGCTGATCATGGAATAGAGTCCGTAGATAAAAGAATTAAGCTAAACAAGCCTGAAGAAGGAATAATAAAATTAAACGCTTATCAAGAAGGGAATCGAGTAATAATTGTTGTGTCTGATGACGGAGCTGGCATAAACATAGAGGCAATAAAAGAAACGGCAGAAAAAAGAGGAATAAGCACTGAAAATTTATCTGAAGACGACTTACTACAACTTATTTTTGATCAAGGATTTTCCACAGCTAAAGAAATTACAGACGTGTCTGGAAGAGGTGTGGGAATGGATGTAGTAAAACAAAAAATAAGCTCATTGGGAGGGACTATTGAGGTAATCAGTGAAATTAACAAAGGCACATCATTTATCATCAAGCTGCCACTTACTCTGTCAATAATACAAGCTCTATTAGTAAAAATAGGTGGAGAAACGTTCGCTATACCATTGGGAATAATAGAAAAAGTAATAAAAATAGAAGATAAAGATATATTGCAATCTAAACTCAGCGAATTGTACATGTACAGAGAGAGAGCAGTGCCGGTAGTAAGAGTTAATCAGAAACTTGGACTGTCTGAGGTTGGAGAAAACCACCACCTAATATTAACTCTACTAGGTGATCAATATTATGGACTAGTAGTTGATGAACTAATTGGGCAACAAGAAATAGTAATTAAAAAGCTAAATGGCATACTTGGGAAAATGAAAGAGTACCTTGGGGCAACCATTCTTGGAAATGGTGACATAACATTGATATTGGATGTGGGCAGCATTTGCATGAGATAGTCAAAAGAAATTTATTATATTTTAGGAAGGAAGATAAATAAATGGCAAAACGAGTTTTAGTTGTTGATGATGCAATATTTATGAGAATGAAATTAAAAGATATTTTAGAGAAAAATGGGTTTGAAGTTGTTGCAGAGGCACAAAATGGTTTAGAAGCAGTAGAAAAATACAAAGCTGAGAAACCTGATTTAGTAACTATGGATATAACAATGCCTGAAATGGATGGAATTACAGCATTAAAAGAGATCAAGAAAATCGATCCTAATGCAAAAGTTATTATGTGTTCAGCTATGGGACAGCAATCAATGGTTATGGAGGCGATCCAATCTGGGGCAATTGATTTCATAGTAAAACCATTTGACGTAGATAGAGTATCTCAATCTTTGTCAAAATTTTAAATGTGAGGTGATAAAGTGCAAGTCATTGTTTTTAGCCTTAATGAAAAATTATTTGCCATACCTACTAACAAAGTAAGCGAGATAACAAAGTCTATGCCATTAATAAAAGTGCCAAATGCGCCTGATTGGGTTGAAGGATTAATCAATTTAAGAGGAAATGTGGTTACATTAATAAACTTAAGCAAGATTCTTTTTATTGAGGATAAGTTATGCTATAATAGTATCATTATATTAAATTATGAAGATGATCTATTAGGATTGCTCGTTGATGAGGTTGAGCAGGTACTAAATATAAAGGAAGAACAGATTCAAATACTGAAAAAAGAAGACAACCAAAACATAATGGGCATTGTTGACATAAACAATAAAATAATAGATGTAATAGATATAGAAAAACTAGTTGAACAAATAGAGAATAAGATCTAAATTAAATAGATTATAGTAAATGAGGGATTTACTTGAAACAAGTTCTGTCACAAGAAGAAATAGATTCTTTGCTTAAAGCTTTAAGCAGCGGGGAAATAACCCCCGAAAATGTTTCTAATGAAGAGGAAAAAAACAAAATAAAGCCTTATGACTTTAGAAGGCCGTTTAAACTTTCTAAAGACCACATCAATTCATTATACATGATATTTGAGAACTTCTCTAAAATAGCTGGGAATACTATTTCGAATTTAGTGAGAAATAATGTTGAGATAAAAATTGTTGCAGTTGAGCAGATAAGTTTTGATGAATTCACTAGATCTGTACCAAACCCTACACTTATGACTATATTTAAATCAAAACCTCTTAATGGCAATTTACTTATTGAAATTAGCCCTCAGGCTTGCTATCAAATCATTGAGCTCATGTGCGGCGGGAATGAGTTAAAGGAAACAGTAGTTGCAAAGAAGAAAGAAAATTTCACCGAAATTGAATTATCTATTCTTGAGGAATTAGCAATAGTGGTTTTAAATGCTTTTGATCTAGCTTGGAACGATGTAGTGGAAATAGAGTCTGAGCTAGAAATTTTGGAGACAAATCCTCAAATAATTCAAATCGCATCGCCAAATGAGCCAGTAATACTCATAAGCTTTACTTTTGAATTAATGGAAAATAAAAACTTTATAAATATATGTATTCCATATATTTCTCTAGATTCAGTAATAGACAAGCTAAGTTTTAAAAATTGGTTTGAATCTGATGGAGAAATTGTGGAAGACAACAGAGAACAAGTGGAAAAAAGAATCATGGGAGTTCCTGTAAGTTTGGATGTAGAGCTTGGAAAAACCCAAATAAGTATTAGAGATTTTCTGAATTTAGAAGAAGGAGACTGTATAAGATTAGACAGTAGAATTGATGAACCGCTTGAAATGCTAGTTGAAGGGAAACCGCATTTTCTAGTTAGACCAGGCAAGATAAACAATAGTTTAGCAGTGGAAGTATTACAATATATAGAAGAGGATGTTTTAGAATGAGTGATAATTTTATATCTCAAGAGGAAATAGATGCATTATTAAAGAAAAGTCAAAATAACAGCTCGGATGATTTTACTCTTACAGACGTTGACAAGGACATAATTGGTGAAGTTGGCAATATATCAATGTCTACAGCAGCTACTACCCTTTCTACTTTGCTAAATAAAAGAGTGCTCATAACTACTCCAAGAGTTTCATGGATTCCGTTTAGACAAGTCATTGATGAATGTAAAGTGCCTAAGGTAGTTGCTAATGTAAGATTTAAGAAAGGTCCCAAAGGCAATAACTTGCTAATGGTAGATGTCGAAGATGCATCTATTATTGCTGATTTAATGATGGGTGGCGATGGCAGCAATGCAAAACAAGAATTATCTGAATTTGAAATGAGTGCAGTAGCTGAAGCGATGAATCAAATGATTGGATCAGCATCGACATCTATGGCAACAATGCTTGGCATGGAAATTGATATTTTGCCGCCTGAAGTATCACTTTGGGATACAAATGAAGCAAAGGGATTTGGAGATCTAGATCCTGACATGAATATTTGCAAAATTGCTTTTAAGCTTGATGTAGAGGGAAGCATAGAGAGCGAAATAATGCAACTATACACTAGAGAAACAGTTGAAGAGATAGTAAATAAAATGAAAGGTGAGGCTGAAGACAACAACTTAAAAACTGCTGAAAGCAAAGCTACAGTTGAAAATAAAGAAACCTCAACCTTAAATGTATCAGAACATATTGAATCGAAACCAGAGGATAAAAAAGAGAAAGTAAATGTACAAAAACCTTCTTTTGAAGAGCTAAATGTATCCATAGATGACAGGAAGAGTCCAAGAAATTTAGACTTAATCCTAGATGTGCCACTTGAGTTTAGTGTGGTACTTGGGAAGTCTAAAAAAACTATAAAGGAAGTTTTGTCTTTCGGGAACGGTTCGGTCATAGAATTGGATAAGCAAGCTGACGAGCCATTAGAGATATATGTAAATGGAAAACTAATAGCACAAGGCGAAGTTGTTGTAATAAATGAGAACTTCGGAATAAGAATAACTAATATTATGAGTAAAGAACAGAGATTAAAGGAATTAAAATAAAGCCATGGATAAACTATGGCTTTATTTTTTAAATAGCTATTAAATAATGAAAACTTAGTCCGATTAGAAAAGTAAGAGGAGGAATTTTTATGAAGATAAGTAGAATACAAAACCAAAATATAGTAAATAACATATATAAGGAAAACGAAAAGAAACCAAATAATGACAAGGAAGAAAGAATCTCAAAAAGTGTCAATATAGAAATTTCAGACTCTGCAAAGAAACTGACAAGCAGGATAAACATGATGTCCAATGTCGACTATAGTGAAAAAGTAGAGAGAATTAGAAAGCAGATATTGGAAGGAGCATATAAAGTAGAGCCAGAGAAGATAGCTGAAAAAATAATTTCAGCTATGGAAAAACAGAAAGAAAGTGAAATCAATGAATAATTTTAAAGAAATGATGAATACTTTGGAAAGCCTTAAAAAAATTCTATTGATTGAAAAAGATGCACTAATCCATGATGATGGAGGAGTCCTTGAATCCATAATAGAAGAAAAAACTAAAAAATTAGATGAACTTAATTTGTTAGATATGAACAATATTGATATAAATGAAAACATGAGGAAGTTGTTTGCCGAAGTTATCGAGCTTCAAAAAACCAATCAAATGTTAACTGAACAAGCATTGAGCTATGAGAAAAACATTATGGAGAGTATTGCCAAAGTCTTATCGAAAGGCAATACCTACAAGAAAAATGGATTAGAAAAAAACGATTTATCTACATTTATTGACCAAACGGTATAGGAGGAGAACATGTCTGGTATATTTGGAACTTTAAACACAGCGACAAAAGGACTATTAGCTCAGCAAACTGCACTACACACTGCTAGCCACAACATCTCAAACGCAAACACAGAGGGTTTTTCAAGACAGAGAGTACAAATGCAAGCTGATTTATCATATACACTTGCGGGGGTAGGACAACTAGGAACAGGTGTAAAAATGGAAAGCGTTGTTAGAATGGTGGATGATTATGTCAATAAACAAATAAGAAATGAAAATAGCGCATATGAACAATACAATGTCAAATCACAAACATTAGATCAACTAGAGATAATTTTAAACGAACCTTCAACAACAGGCATAAATTTTAATTTAAATGAAATGTTTAATGCATGGCAAGAACTAAGTAAAAATCCAGAAAGCTTAAGCGCTAAGACAATTGTTGTTGAAAAATCAAAAGCACTTGTCGAAACAATAAACCACATAGCCAACCAAATAGAATCATTGAAAATAGAGACAAATGATCAAATAGATAAGAATATTTTGGATTTCAATTCTACAGTTGAAAAAATAGATGCTTTAAATAAGCAGATATTTAATATATCTGTCAAAGGTGAAGTGCCAAACGATTTACTTGACCAAAGAGATCTATTATTAAAAGATCTATCAGGTATAGCTAAGGTAAACGTTAATTACGACGAATTCGGCAGGGCAAAAATTGACATAGATGGAAAAGTAGTTTTAGTTGAAAACAACAAGAATAAACTAGATAAAAATTCTGATGGGAATATATTGATTGGGGCTGACATCATAACAGTAGTACCAAGTGGAAAGATAAAGGGATACTTAGAGAGCATAGATGTATTAGTAGATGTTGAAAAGCAACTTGATGATTTTGCAAATTTGATGGCTACTAAAGTTAATGCTATTCATAATACAGGCAATGACATATTTGATTATTTCGATTCAGCTAAAACCATTAAGATTAATCCGGCTATTGACAAGAACAATTCATTAATTGCACCAGGGTATACTCCAGAAAAGGGCGATGGAGAAAGAGCTTTAGACATATCAAAATTAAGGAATAAAATACTTACAGATGGCTCAACAATACCTAGCAAATACAACGATATAGTTACTAGAGTTGGCATATCCAAACAGCAATCAGATAATATAGTTTCAAATCAAGAGGTGTTGTTAAATCAACTCGTACTAAAAAGAGAGTCGACTTCGGGAGTATCGATAGACGAAGAAGTAACGAATGTCTTAAAATATAAAAAGGCATACGAAGCTAACGCCAAAGTAATATCTGTGTTAAATGATATGCTTGATGTGCTTATTAACAGGACTGGGGTGTAATAATTGAGAATAACAAATTCTACCTTAACAACTAATTATTTGAGAAATTTAAATAAAAATTTAGCATCCATGCAAAAACTTCAAAACCAGCTATCTTCAAGCAAAGTAGTCACAAGACCTTCTGAAGATCCTCTCTTAGTCTCTAAAATAATGGATTTAAGAAACACAATATCAACTAATGAACAATATAATTCAACCATAACAGACACTATTGGGTGGGTGGATACTCAAGATGGTGCTTTGCAAGGAGCGAATTCTACCGTACAGCGAATCAGGGAACTTATTATATATGGAGCTAATGGTACTTTATCTGAAGATGATAGAAATGCAATAACAGAGGAAGTAAAGATAAAAGTAGGAGAATTAGCAGATGTGTTGAACACAAATTTTGATGGTAGATACATTTTTTCTGGGACAAAGACCACTGATAAACCTTTTAATGCGGCTTTGGAATACCAAGGGAACGATAAGAATATAAAAAGGGAAATATCTACTGGAGTTGAAGTTGAGTTAGCAGTTGATGGAGAGGAATTCACAACTCTTAACAAAGGGCAGCCGGATGAACAAAAATTGAGTGATTTACTTAAAAACATCATAACAGCATTACAAGATGGCGATAGTGATGCTCTTTCTGGGAAATTACTTGGGGATTTAGATAAGCACATAGATAATATCCTTAGTTTTAGATCTAAAATCGGGGCTATATCAAATAGACTCGAGGCAGCAAAAGAAAGAAATGAAGCAGAAAACTTAAATCTAAAAAATCTATTATCGCAAAGGGAAGATATAGACTTAGCTCAAAAGTACACTGAGGCAAATACCCTCAATTCAGTATACTTGGCCTCATTGTCAATTGGAGCAAAGATATTACAACCAAGTTTACTTGATTACTTAAGGTGAATGGCTATGGAAAAAATAAAAATTAAAACTAAATATTTAGGTGAATTAGAAATTGAAGACGAAAATATATTAAATTTCCCAAATGGAATTTTAGGATTTGAGGACAGCAATCGTTTTGTATTGATTGATTTTCCAAATAATTCTATATTTAAATTTTTACAAGATGTTGATAATACTAATATTTCTTTTGTACTGATAAATCCATGGGATTTTTTTGAAGACTATGAGATTGATATACCTGATAAAGAACTTGATACAATAGATTTAAATCCACAAATAGAGAATACTCTTGAAGTTTATTCCATCGTAACCCTTGGAAACAATTTAAAAGAAAGCACAGCAAATCTATTAGCTCCTGTCATTATCAATATTAAGTCTAAAATAGGCAAACAATATGTATTAACTTATACTCCATATTCTACAAAGCATAAGTTAATGGTTAAGGGAGCTGGTGAGTGATGCTAGTACTAAACAGAAAAATTGGAGAAGGAATTGTAATAGGGAACAACATAGAGATTAAAATATTAGATGTACAGGAAAACAGAGTTAAAATTGGCATCGAGGCTCCAAGACAAATTAATATTTTGAGGAAAGAAGTATATGAAGAAATAGCAAACGAGAACAAAAAATCATTGGAAATTGATTTAGATTTGAATGAATTACTAATAGATAATTTTAAATCGGAGTGATTCTTATGGTAAATCCAATAAAACAAGTAATGAAGCCAAATGAAATTGTAAAAACTGAAAGAATAAGCGACAAAGATAGCATAAAAAAGGGAACTAGCACAATTGACAGTACATCATTTAACAAAGAAATAAAAATAAAAACTGAAATCGAAGCAAATCTAGATAATACTAGAGCGTATGATCCAAAAAAACTTTTTGAAGCGGTTGACGAAGCTAATAAGTATTTGTTTAAAGATAGCGATCATTTTGAATTTAAAGTTCATGAAAGAACAGGGAGAATAATGGTAAAACTTGTGGATAACGAGTCGGATAAAGTAATCAAAGAGATTCCACCAGAAAAAATACTTGACTTGGTAGCTAGCATTTGGGATCTAGTTGGGATACTTGTAGATGAAAGGGGTTGATGAGAGTGGCATCTAGCATAAATTTTCTAGGAACATATTCGGGAATAGATCAAACGTCGATCGATAAACTTATGGAAGCAGAAAGAATTCCATTGACTAAATTAACTGACAAGAAAACCACAATAACAAACAAGCAAAATGCTTGGAAAGACATTAATACAAGACTAAATTCACTTTTTGAAAAATTAAAGGTATTGCAAGATGCAAATACATTTACTTCTAAAAAGTCGTTATCAACTAATGATAATATTGTGACTATGAGCCCAAATAGCAAAGCAATAGCAGGCAGTTACAAGATCAATGTAGCTTCTTTAGCAACATCTACAAATATAATTGGAGGCAAAGTATTAGCTGAAGGACAAAAAATTACTGATGAGCTTCATTTAAATGGAATAATTACTTTGAAAAATCATGAAGGAATTGAAAAGGAAATAGAAATTAAAGATGGCTACAGCTTAAAGACTATAACTAACGAGATCAATTTGAATACAAATACAACAGGAATTAGTTCGAGCATTATAGATGGAAGAATTATATTAAGCGATGTAAAAACGGGGAACAGAAATATTGAAGTGTTTGGAGCCGAAGAATTGTTAGAAGCTCTAAAGCTGGGCACAGAAAAAATAGTAAATCAAGGTACTAATGCTAAATTTACTGTAAATGGAATTGAAGTTGAAAGATCAACAAACGAAATAACAGATGTTATTGAAAATGTAACAATTAATTTAAAGAAGATGCATCAAAGTTCTTCTGAATATGAAACAATAAATATTACAAATGACAACGATAAAATTGCCAGTGCGGTAAAAGATTTTATAGATCAATACAATTCTACCATGCAGTTTATCGAAGAAAAAATAGCAGCAGGAAATCCTGAAGTTGCAAATTCAAGAGGAGTACTTGCTGGCGATTCATCCCTACAAATGCTTCATTCAACACTTAGGAGGATGGTAACATCTTCAATTCAGAACCCAAATACTACAATTAAAGATATATCTCAACTTGGCATTTCAACTACAGATAAATCAGGAGTATTGAAATTTGATCAATCTAAATTATTGGATAATTTAAGCCAAAATCCAGAGAATGTTATTAATTTCTTTTCTTCAGAATTAAATGGCAGTAAAGTTGGATTCGCTCCTAAATTAAACAACTATATTGATTCATATATATCCAAATCAAACGGGGTTGTAAAAAATAAGACTGAGAGCTTTGAAAGATCTCTAAAAGATATAAATAGGCAAATTGAAGTTTTTAACAAGAGAATGGAGAAAAAACAAGAGTACTATACAAATATGTTTTCAAAATTAGATACAGCAATGATGCAGGCTGAAGATCAGATGAACTGGCTTACAACACAGCTGAGTGCTTTTAGCACTAGTAAATAGTTTAGTGGGGTGTTATTATGAATCAAGCTCAAGCATATAATGCATATAAGGAAAACGAAGTGTATACAGCTTCAAAAACAAAGTTGGTTGTAATGCTATATGATGGAGCTATAAAAAATCTTAAATTAGCAGAAATAGCTATTAATGAGAAAAATATAGAAAAAACCAACGAATGTATAAAAAAATCCCAAGATATTCTAATTGAATTCATGAACACTTTAAATTTTGAACAGGGCGGAAAGATTGCAGAAGATTTGTACAAGTTGTATGATTATCTTTATTTTAGGCTCGTGAGAGCAAACATCGATAAAGACATTGACGCCATTAGAGAAGTTAAGAGGTTTTTGGAAGAGCTTAGAGATGCGTGGGCTCAGTTATGATTGACAAGGATAATAGAATAAAATTATTGGAAAAAATTATCGAGAATTTAAATAATTGGGATGGAAATATTGAATCAGCCATAGACTTAGCTGAAAAAAACAACGAAATATTGGAAGAAATTAGACAAAATAATACAATCGAAAACGTTGATAGTTCACTTTATGAAAAGAAACTTATAGAAGCCATTGAGCAGTTACGGGATTTTATTTCTTCGTTGAATTCTAGCAGAGATTTGCTTCTTGAAGAAAACAAGCAGTTGAATCTGAAGGACAAGGTTTTGAAGAACTATATAACACAAGTAGATGACACAGTATTTATTGACAAAGATATATTGTAATGCCAAGGTAAAAGGTCAAATGTAAAACTAAATTAGACCTTTGTAAAGTTAAATTAGACCCTTACTAGAAATCAGTAAAATAGACAAATTAAAATAGTTTAATTCAACAAAAAAGGACTTATATAAGTCCTTTTTTGTGTTATAATTATACT
>JAHDQA010000136.1 GCA_018434075.1 Tissierellaceae bacterium | reverse complement strand
AAGCCTGTTTTAGTGTATATACGGGTTCATGCAATCAAGATTTTAATTGTCTAACAAAATCAAATAAGTTTAGCACTAATTCTACTAAAATTAGTGCTAATAATTTAATATTTATGGGACATTTTCAAAAGTGCTTGACACAATAATTATTCTATTCTATATTCTGCCATCAGAAGATATCGTCACTACTTGCCATGGTATAAATTTACCACTATCTATTAATGATCTTTTTACTGCTTCCACGATTCCCCCACAGCATGGCACTTCCATCCTCACAATTGTAACACTTTTTATATTATTTTGTCTAATTATTTCAGTCAATTTTTCTGAGTAATCTACCATGTCTAGTTTTGGACATCCAATTAAAGTTATTTTATTTCTCATGAATTCATTGTGGAAATTTCCATATGCATATGCAGTACAATCTGCTGCTATCAGCAAATTAGAATTATCGAAATATGGTGCTTTTATTGGAGCTAATTTTATTTGAACTGGCCATTGTTTTAGCATACTACTAACATTTACTGCCTCAGCAGTTAGTGATGAAGTTTTCTCTTCTCTTTCAATTGCTTTTGCCATAGAACCTGGGCATGAATGTGAATGATTATCCTTTGATAACTTCTTAGCTAAGACAGCTTTTTCATCATATTCTAAAGCTTCTCTTTCAACGAATGTAATAGCTCCTGTTGGGCAGACTGGCAAACAGTCCCCTAACCCGTCGCAATAGTCATCACGTAATAATTTTGCTTTCCCATCTACCATGCCAATTGCACCTTCATGACATGCATTAGCACACAGTCCACAACCGTTGCATTTTTCTTCATCTATATTTATGATTCTTCTTTTCATGATATCCTCTCCTCTTCTAAATTATGTTTACATTATACCAGAGGAAAAGAAATAATTTGGTTGCATATGCAACCAAATTATTTATCTTTTTAAATTATTAGACATATTGTATATTTCATCTGCTGTCTCTACTACTTTACTGCTCATGGAATAGGCTCTTTGAGTGATTATCATATCTGTCAAAGATTTTATCAAATCAACATTAGATTGCTCTAGATAATATTGTTTAATGTTTCCGAATTCAAAATCACTATCCGTAGAGGAAAGTATTTCTCCATTTGATAAATATTTACCTCCGTCCATCGGGATTAACGAATCCAAATTATCAGGATAATATAATACTATTCGTCCTAGGAATGTATTTTCTCCCTCGATATTCTGGTATAAATATCCTTCTTCATCAATTGATATAGGCTCATCTGCCCAATCGTTGGGATTAATTGTATAATCTATCATGAGAGTATTCCCTTCTGCATCCACTATGTTATTATCAGCATCGAGTGTAAAACCTCCATTGCGTGTCAGCATAATTTCTCCATTTTTAGAAATTCCAAAAAATCCCTCACCCTCTATCGCTAAATTATAAGGGTTTTGTGATTCTATGAATGCTCCTTGATTATAAGATAATTTAGATACCAAGCTCGCCGTCCCTGCGCTTATATTTTCTGTGTTTAAAAGTTCCCTAAAGCTCATTTGTTTACTTTTATAACCTATTGTATTAACATTTGCTATATCATCAGAAACTAAATCCATTTTATGCTGATTGGCATTCAAGCCAGTTCTTCCTATGTGTAGAGAAATATTCATAATATCACCTATACCTTTCCAATTTCATTTACTGCTTTGCTTAGAGTTTCATCTGCTGCATGCATCAGTTTTTGATTTGTTTCAAATTCTCGAGTTATTTCTATTAATTTTACCATCTCATCTACCATATTTACATTACTAGATTCTAGATATCCTCTCTTTATGTCTGCTTCTATCGTATTAGTTGGCGATTGCGTTGTAAACAAACTATCTCCAATACTTATCAGTGTATTGTAATCTTCTATGTTTGAAATTAGAAAATTATAATTTTCATCATTGACATTTATATATCCATTTGTACCAATGATCCTATAACCTTCTATAGTAGTTAATTCACCATTTTCATTAATTATAAAATTGCCATTTCTTGTATATGCTCTTTGCCCATCATTTAATTCTACAGTGAAAAATCCATCACCATTTATTGCAAAATCTGTATTATTTCCTGTCTCATAGAAAGCTCCTGTTGAAAAGTTTCGGTAGTAATCATCCACTTGATTTCCAAACACAAATTGACCCAATGGATTTCTCAAATTCTTATTAACCCCACCTGTGTAGTTAATCATTTCTCTTGATTCCATTGTACTCTGCAATACTCCTTGAAATTTATAGCCTGGTGTGTTTACATTCACAATATTGGCACTTGTATTCTCTTGTTTTTTTTGAATTACATTCAGACTTCTGTTAATAGTGTAGAGAGATCTAATCATTTGCTTCTCCTCCCATGTTATTTGTAGAATTTATGTTGACTTTTATTTCTTCAGGATATATCATTCCAAGTTTTCTCGCCTTCATTTCAATGTCATTGTCGCTTAATCTTTCATAACTTAAGTTCATTAAAATAGCAGCAATTAAAATCCCAATGCCAAAGGGTATAAAAACATTTATTCTATATTCTTTGATTCTATATATAAATTTTTTAATAATAAAACCTCCCCTTTTTCCATTCCTAAGATTTTGCAAGTTTCTGCCAAGCTAATATTTCCATTAATATACGAATTGATTGTCTGAAACTCATATTCCTTATCATCTATTGATTGGTTTATGTTAATATCAAATTTTTCTGTGTTCATTATATTTCTTGAATTTTCTTCATCAATTTTGTTGTCAAAACCATAGATTATTTCTTCAATATCATTTATTCTGCTTTTTATATCTTCTAATTGGTCATTATCAAAAGAATTGCTTTCTTCTTTTCCATTAAAGTATTCTTTTTCTAAATAAAGTCCATATATTATAAATGCACTTGCTAAAAATACGAGAAATTTGAACATCTTAATCCTCCATTAAATCCTTTAAATAGCCGTTCAACTTAAGCAATATTTTCCCATGAATTTGTGATACTCTCGCTATCGATATATCTAAAACATACGCTATCTCTTTTAATGTCAATTCCTCAACATAATAAAGATTGAGAATCAGTTGTTCTCTTTCCTCCAACTTCTCTATAGCACATTTAAGCTTATCTTTTTTCTCTTTCTCAATATACGCTTCCTCAGGTGATTTGTTTTTCTCATCTTTAAGAGTGTCAAGAAAATAGAACTCTTCGCCTTCTTTATTGTAAAGGACAGATTCTAGAGAGATATTAGCTAAGTAATGAAGAGTTTCGTATATTTTAGACATTTCTTTTGATTCTAAATTCAATTCTTTAATTATCTCTTGCTCATCTGGTGTCCTATTCAGTTTTTGCTCTAAATTTCCTTTCACAGTATAATATTCATTTAGTTTATAAATCCTGTCCCTTGAAACTTTCCCAGATTTCCTAAGCTCGTCAATTATAGCTCCCCTTATTCTTATAGTAGCATAAGCTTCAAATGGGACATTCTTTGATGTGTCAAATTTCTCAACAGCATCCATAAGTCCAATTATTCCAACACTCACTAAATCCTCATAATCAAGGGCATTGTCATTGATTTCGATCTTAGATACTATCTTGTTGACCAGAGGTATGTATTTAATTATCAAATCATCTTTACTGCTGGTATATGACTGAGACATTTTTTTACCCCTTAATCCTATTCTTCCTCATTAGAGTAAATACTTTCTTGATTATTTTTTCTCTTGTTTTATCAGTTACGTCAATAAACTCAACTCCATATGTATAGAGTGCCTTTTCTTTAATTATGTCTACTTGTCTGTGAACTACATTTCCTTTCAATGCGAATTGCTCTCCGTCTAGTTGAATATAAAGTACTATGTCCTCACCTTCTGAAAGTCTGTGGTCGGACTTGAATTTGATTCCTCCTCCGCTAATATCAACCATTAAGCCTTCTTTTAGATACTCCATTAATTTATTGCTAGAAAATTTATTTAAATTTAAATCTTCCTTTTCAAGCAGAAAGCTGTGATCAGAGAATTTAATTTCTTCAGTATGATGTGCGCGTGCGTATTGCCTTCTCTGCACTTTTTCTATATTTGTTATATTGCTTAGTATATATGTTGGAAATTCTAATCTTTTCCTTTCAGATACTATTGCATTGAAGGAAAATGAATTGATTCCATCACTAGCCAAACCACTGACTTTCTCCCCTACGCTAATAAGCTTAAAATCTTTGCTGTCGGATGTGCTTGTGACATAGATATTGTCATCTAAAATGTCATATATTAAGCCTTTAAATGTGTTTCCATCTCCCAATTTTAGCTCCACACTTGAGTTAACAATTATCGGTATCATATAATCACCCAAAAATCCTATAAATTTTGTTTTTCAATTCTTTTACAGTCGATATATTATTCTTTTGCAAATCGTCATCGATTAATTTAGAACATATCATTTCGATGCTTTCTGATGCTAAAGAGTTCGGATATTTGATCACAAAGGGGTATTGCTCCATTATTGCTTTATTTACTCTTAAATCACTATATACATATCCCATGTTTTCAATATCTATGTTTAAAAAAGAATTTACTGTCATTAACAATTTATTGAATGTAAAGTCACCAGTTGATTTATTTTCTATTTGATTGATTATGACATTCACTTTTCCTTTAATGTTGTTATTTGATATCACTTTTATTACTCTATATGCATCTGTAAGTGCAGTAGGTTCAGGTGTGGTTATTAAAATAATTTCATCAGATAGAAGCGAAAAAGCAATTGATTGTTTTGTCATGCCTGCTCCGTTGTCTATTATTAAAATGTCATAATTCCCAAATTCCAATAAATTGTCCAAAACCCATTTTTGTTTTTCTTTATCAAGTTTCTCCATTTCCAATAGATCAGACCCGCCAGATAGCAAATCAATTCCATAAGGGCTTTTTGTTATGACTTCATTAATGGTTTTATCTCCCTTAATCAAGTCAAACAAATTGTTCCTCACTGGTATCCCAAGTATTATATTTGCATTGGTCATTCCTACATCTGCATCTATTAAGAGAACTTTTTTCCCTTTTTGATTTAATTTTATCCCAAGGTTGACACTTAAATTAGTCTTACCAACACCACCTTTGCCACTTAAAACAGAATATATCTTTATATTCTTACAAATATTATCTTTAGCAAAACCATTGTCAACCATTTTTCTTAAATTAGAGGCTTGGTCTATCATAAGATTAGGTCTCCTTCGCACAGCTCAAAAATAGTATCTATATTAACTTCCTTGATGTCATTAGGCACATCTTGACCATTACAGAGATATTGAATAGGTTTAGAGCTTTTGTTCAATATGTACCATAAATTCGATAGGTCTAGAGCTTCGTCTATCTTTGTAAGTATTATTGAATCATAGTTTAGCAAAATGTATCTTTCCAATATATTGTCTATAGCTTTTTTATCAGTAGTCATGCTTATTACTAAAAAAGTTTTATAGTCTAAGTAACATTTGTCAATAAATTTGCTTACTTCAGATAGTTTTTTATCATCATTCGGGCTCATTCCCAAAGTATCTATTAAAATTATATCGCAGTCCGTCATGCTCTTAAGTTTTCCTTCCATTTCGTATACATCGTTAGCAACTTCGAAAGGTATGTTCAAAATCCTGGCATAAGTTCTCAGCTGTTCAACTGCCCCTATTCTATAAGTGTCAATAGTGATTAACCCTACTTTGTTTTTATTTGCCAGTACCTCTCTTGCTGCTATTTTTGCTATAGTTGTTGTTTTCCCAACCCCAGTAGGCCCAACTAAAATATTTATTTTGGAAAGGTCTTTTTTCTGGTTAAAAGTTGTGTCTTTTAAGAGGATTTCTAAAAATTGTCTCTTTTCTTCAAGAGATAGATCCTCTGGTTTTTTATCATGTAATGAACAAAAATGCATCAGTTTGTCTTTTGCTATCTCACAATCCATATTAAGTTTAATTTCTTTTTTTGAGTTTGAAAAGCCTTTTTCATCGCTTTTTGCTTTACTCGCTGTCTTGACTTGATTTTTATCTTCTTCTAATGCAAAAGTTACTTCAATGTATTTCTTTTTAAACGGATTCAATTTAGCACCTTGTTTAATATTTCTTTGATCAACTAGGATAGCTTCTGACCCTAATTCATATCTTGCCCTCACAAATGCTTCTTTCATGTCTTTAACTATATATTTTTTAATAATCATATTTTATCCACCATTCCTACTGCTTCTATATCTATCTCGTTTGGTATCTCTGTTATAGAAATAACTGGCAAATTTGGAAAATTATATGATATCAGATTTCTAAAGGCAATTCTAATCTTAGGCGAAGTTAGAATAACTGGATCAATTCCTTTTATCTGACATTGTTCAACAGCCTTGTTCAAATTATCAAATATCTTGTTTATAATTTCAGGCTTTAAAATTGGTATTGAGCCAGACATTGTCTTTTGTGTGTTTTCACTAATTATTTCTTCTATGCTAGGATGAATTGTTATAACAGGAAGCTTTCCTTCGCTATTCAGATAGCTTTTTGTTATTGTTCTCTTGAGTGCTTGTCTTACCTGTTCCACAAGCATTTCTGTATCCTTAATCATTGGTGCGTTATCAGCTAGTGTCTCAAGTATGGTAACTAAATCTGTAATCGGCACATTTTCTTTTAGCAAACCTTGTAATACTTTTTGCACTTCTCCCAATGTCATTATATCAGGAATAAGTTCATCCACTACCACATCATATTTTTCTTTTACCATATCCAATAATTGTTTTACTTCTTGCCTGCCTAATAGTTCATGGCTATGACTCTTAATAACTTCTTTTAAATGAGTGACTAAAATTGTCGATGGCTCAACTATGGTATACCCCTCTAATTCTGCTTTGTCCTTCTGACTTTCATCTATCCAAATGGCATCAATTCCAAACGCCGGTTCTTTTGTGGATATTCCTTCGAGATTGAATTTACCGTTTCCCGGATCGAGCACCATATACTTGTTTAGATATATTGTTCCTCTGGCAACTGTATTTCCCTTGATTTTAATGACATATTCATTAGGAGGTAATTGTAAATTGTCCCTAATTCTTATCGAATTTACTATTATACCTAGCTCATTAGAACATTGTCTCCTAATAGCTGTAATCTGATTTACTAAGTTTTCCTCCCTGCTTTCGTCCACTAATGGTATGAGTCCATACCCTATTTCAAGCGCTATCGGTTCTACTTGCGAAACTTTTAAATCTTCTCGCTCTTCTTCTTTTTTAGCAGTTAATGTCATATTTTCCATATCTGTTGCAATGAGAACTTGTTCCTTTTCATTCTGCTTCAATAAATATCCAGCACTTCCAATCAAAAGTGCTACAACTAAAAATGGAATTGTTGGAAATGCAGGAACTAGCGATATTACTAGCAATACAATTGATGCCACCATCAAGACATCCGGTGTGGAAAAAATTTCTTTTGTCAAGCTTTTTCCAAATGTGTTTCCATCGTCAGACCTTGTGACTAGTATACCTGATGAGATTGAGATCAACAAGGCGGGTATTTGACTTACAAGCCCATCTCCTATGGTTAGTTTCCCAAATCTATCAATTGCTTCCATAGCGGATAAACCATGTTGTAGCGTGAAAATAAGTATTCCGCCTATTAAATTGATTACAGTTATGATTATACCGGCTATAGCATCTCCCTTAACAAATTTGCTAGCTCCATCCATCGCTCCATAAAAGTCAGCTTCTCTCTGTAAGCTTAGTCTTCTTTGTTTTGCAGTTTGCTCATCAATTAGTCCTGTGTTTAAATCGGCATCTATAGCCATCTGTTTACCGGGCATTGCATCCAATGTAAACCTTGCGGAGACTTCAGACACTCTACTCGCACCATTTGTAATAACCACCAACTGTACGATAACAATGATTACAAATATTACCGCTCCAACAATGTAGTTATTGCCAGTGACAAAATTTGCAAATGCATTAATTACATTGCCTGCATCCCCTTTACTGAGTATAAGTCTTGTAGAAGATATGTTTAATGACAATCTAAAAAGAGTAGTAATTAACAATAAAGTTGGGAAAGTTGAAAACTCTAAAACATTTTTAGTTGATAAAGTAAGTAAAAGTATGATTATTCCAATTGTAATATTTGAAACCAATAAAAAATCTAAAAGCAAACTTGGCATTGGTATGATTATTATCCCAATAATGCCGACTACTAAAAATCCAATGATTGCTTCTGTATATTTACTAAAAGTTTCTGAAACATTTTTAAATAGTGTTCTCATATCTATCCCTCAATTAAATTCTACCTTTTTTCTTTTTTTCTAAGTCATAAACATATGCTAAAACTTCTGCAACTAATTTATATAGCTCTACAGGTATATAATCCCCTACCTCAGCATCTTTATATATGGCTCTTGCTAATTCCTTATTTTCTATAATTGGTATTTTATTTTCTCTTGCTTTTTCCTTGATCTTTTGGGCTAAAAAATCCACTCCTTTAGCTACAACCACTGGTGCATTATCTTCCTCTTCATCGTATTTAATTGCAACTGCAATATGCGTCGGGTTAGTAATAACAACATTTGATTTTTCAATTGCACTCATCATTCTGCTTAAAGCAATTTGCCTCTGTTTTTGAGAACGTGCTTGTTTTATTTGAGGATTTCCTTCCATCTCTTTGTACTCATCTTTAATTTCTTGCATAGTCATCTTTAAATTCTTTTTATAATCTCTCTTTTGAAATATGTAGTCAACTATGGCTATTCCCAACATGATAATTCCAATATTTATTACTAAGTCTACAACAAACTGCATTATAAAAGGAAAAAGTTTCTCTGTTCCAATGCTTCCTGCATTTAATATTTTTTTGAATGCGTTAGATAGATAATTGTATGCCAAAAATATGACTAAAATTAATTTTACTACATTTTTTGCTAAGCTAAAAACAGCTTTTTTTGAAAATATATTTTTAAATCCACTTATGGGATTTATTCTGTTAAAATCTGGTTTAAGAGGTTTTGTAGTGAACAACAACCCAGTTTGAACTATGTTTACTGCTACCCCTACAACAAGCCCTATAATTAAATATGGGAGTATTAATATGAGTAAATCAATTAAATTTGGCAAAAAAGTTGATATATTACTAGTTGTAATTTCTCTTCCAAAGTCCTCTCTTAAACTACTTTGAACAAATAATATGCTGTTTCTGAATAAACTCATAGCAAGAAAACTTGCTGTCATTGCAAAAACAATTAAACTTACAGCTGGAGCTAATTCAGAGCTCCTTGCTACTTGACCTTTCTTCTTTGCATCTTTAAGCCTTTTCGGGGTGGCTTCTTCTGTTTTTGATTCTTTATCTGCCATTTATTATCACCTGTTTATCGAACTTATCATATTCATAAAACCTTTAAAATAAGCTGGTATCTGACCTACAATCTCTCCGCTTCTACTTAAAACAAAAGAAATGGATACCAAAAAAACTACGAAACCAACTAAAGCTTTTACAGGCATGCCAAGCATAAACACATTAATCTGTGGAACAGTTCTTGAAATTATTCCCAGCACAGCATCTGATACAAGTAGGACAATTATCATTGGAGCAGCAAAGTTCAATGCAGTTTCAAATACGGTTCCAAATATCTTTACAACAGCTTCTACTTCTAATCCATCAAAAATGTATGTCCCTAAAGGGATTAGTCTAAAAGATTCAATAATACCGTTAATCATATAATGATGCATGTCCAGTAAAAAAAGTGCAGAAATAGCAATCCAATAATAAGCTTTCCCATAATTAGACACACTATTTCCTGTTATGGGATCATATACAGTAGCCATAGTAAACCCAACTTGGAAATCAATAAGTTGCCCTGCCATTTCACACGCTGTAAAGACTAAATTTGTTACATAACCCATCGCAAGTCCAATTAGCACCTCTTTTATAGCATATGTGAAAAAAACAAATAGGTTCGTAACTGGTATAAATTCTACGACTGATGAATAGGCGAATAATGTCAGAGCAGTAGATAATCCAATTTTCATGCTGTTTGGAAGTCCCTTTAAAGAAAATGCTGGACTTATGACAATGAACGATGTGATTCTCATCAAAATTAAAATGACTTTTTGCAATTGTATGCTCATGTCTTTACCCCTATATTATGTTTTGAATTAAAGCATAAAGACTATTCGTAAGTTCTAACACTCTATTTAACATAAAGTTGCCAAACAATACTATCGCTAACATGACTGCAATTAGTTTTGGAACGAAACTAAGAGTTTGTTCCTGTATTTGAGTTGTAGCCTGCAAAATACTTATAATCAATCCAACAACCATTGAGGTTAATAATACAGGTAGCGAAACTATTATTATAGTTAAAAAAGCGTTTTTAAGTACATCTAAAACTAAAGCTTGTGTCATTTATATCCCCCATCAGATAAAACTTTCAATTAAAGACTCTATTACTAAATACCATCCATCCACTAGTACAAATAGTAATAGTTTGAATGGCAAAGAAATAAGCACAGGCGGCAACATAAACATTCCCATTGACATAAGAATACTTGCAACTACCATATCGATTACAAGAAAAGGTATGTATATTATGAATCCTATGCTAAATGCAGTTCTCAACTCGCTTATCGCAAAAGCAGGAATAACCACACTTATTGGCAAATCCATAGGTTCATTTACATTTTCACTGTTAGATGCCCTTAAAAATAGTGCTAAGTCTTTTTCTCTAGTCTGTTTGAGCATGAACTCTTTAAGTGGAACTTCAGCTCTTTGAATTGCTTCTTCTTGTGTTATCTCGTCTTTTATAAAAGGGTCATAGCTATCAGCCTTTATTGTTTGTATTGTTGGCTGCATTATAAAAAAGGTCAGAAATAATGCTAAACCGATCAAGACTTGATTTGGTGGTGTTTGTTGAGACCCAAGTCCACTTCTTAAAAACGACAGTGTAACAATGATTCTGGTGAAGGCTGTTGTCATGATAAGTATTGATGGAATTAATGTTAAAACTGTCATAAAAATCAAAAGTTTGACCGAGTCTACAGTTGCATTTGCATCGTTGCCTATATTAATATTGTCTAAACCTGTTGCATAAGTAAAATTTGGAAGTGCTATTATTAAAATTAATCCCAGTAATAAATATTTAAAATGTTTATTCACTTTTATACCTCTTAATAAATTTACTTATATCTATGCTGTTTTTGCGAAAATTGGCATTAGCTTTACTTTTAGATAAATATTCTTCCACTTCATCTTTTGATAGATCTTTTAATATGCTATTCTCTTTTTCGGTAAAACTCATTAGATAATAGTCGCCCATAATCTGAACTATTCCTATCGAAGAATGTGCGTCCACACTTGTCTTCTCTACAACTTTTATCATTCTGCCATTTTTATTTATTTTAGAATTTAAATACTTTAATGAGATATTTGCAATAAGTATTACTAATATCAACACAAAGATCATCTTGAAAAATGAAAGTAGCATCTGTATATCCATGGTTTTCCTCTTTCCTACTGGACAATAATATCGGTAATGTACAATTCTTTTATTATTGGCTCGCCAAATGTATTATTTAATTCTTCAATGATATCCTTCTTCAATGCATCAATGCCTTCATTGGTAGTCACTTCTTCATATTCACGCTCTCTTAGATTGTCTAAAATAATATCTCTAATTTTGCTCGTATTTATCATCAGCATCTCAGTCTTTGAGCTATCAGTATACATAAGACTAATTTTTACCTTCAGGTAGCTTCTCATATTTGCGGGAGATTTTAAATTGACTACAAATTCATCCAGACTCATTGTCAATTGTTCTTCTTTATCGAAAGATTTCATGATGTCAGCTATTGTTGTATCTGTGACTTTAAGGTAAATAAAAGCACCTAGAAATAGCACTGCAATTATTAGAACTATTATAATTATCAACTTTAATTTTGATTTCTTCTTTTTTACTTCTTTTGTTGTCTCTGTCATTTTATCTACTCCTCAAATACTATTAAAAGATTTACTCTTCTATTTTTCGCTCTGTTTTCAGGCGTATCATTTGGCGCTATTGGCGAATATTCTCCATATCCTCTAGCTGAAAGTCTTTTTGGATCTATGTTTTTTTGCTCTGTTAAATACCTTAAAACTGAAACAGCTCTAGCAGTTGAGAGCTCCCAATTTGTTGGATAAAGGTAAGTATTTGATGGAACATTGTCTGTATGCCCCTCTACAACTATTTTATTGTCAAAATCATTCAGCAGCCCTTCTAACTTGTCTAATAATTCAATACCTGAATCTTTAAGTCTAGCACTTCCTGATTCAAATAAAATCGCATCTTTTATTTCTACAAAGACTCCTTCAGACTGCATTCTAACAGACACTTCAGCTTGTAAGTCAGTTTTGACTAAATAATCAACAACTTTATTGTACATATTTACTATATTAGGTGAAATAGGCTCATTCAACATTGATTCGTCATCTACTATATCTTCTCCTTCGACTTCATCATCTTCTGTTATGGGTGGTAATGCATTATCATCTGTTCCATTATTGTCAAATATATAATCACTGCCCTTTCCTGAAAGCACAGCTTGTAACGAATAAGCAATATTTTTAAATTTTTGCGCATCTATATTTGACATTGAATACAGCAATATAAAAAACGTCAGTAATAACGACATAAGATCAGAATAAGTAGTTAACCAGGATGGAGAGCCACCAGCTTCATCTTTTTTGCCTAATTTTTTTCTAGCCATTGTTTATCGCCTCATTCGACCTATCGTCTCCAGGAAGTTTATTAGCTTTATTCTTTGAATCTCTTTGTTCCCTAGGATCTAGATACAATACTAATTTTTCTTCAAGCAATCTAGGATTTGTTCCTGCCTGAATTTCCAAAACCCCTTCTATTATCATCTCTGCAGTAAAAAGCTCTTCTTCTGTCTGAACTTTTAAATTTGATGCTATAGGTATAAAAACCAAGTTCGCCATTAAAGAACCATAAAAAGTAGTTACAAGCGCTGTAGCCATACCAGCACCAATTTTGCTTGGATCGTCTAGTTGAGCAAGCATTATAATAAGCCCAATTAAAGTTCCTAACATCCCAAACGCTGGCGCCAATTCGCCCCACTTTAAAAACACCGCTTGGCCTGTAGAGTGTCTTCTTTCTATTGTTTCCGCTTTTAATTCTAATATATCCCTTATGCTATCTGGCTCTACTCCATCAATTACAAGTTGAAGACCTGAAACTAAAAATGGATTGTTGATTTTATCCAATTCATCTTCTAGCGCAAGTAGTCCATCTTTTCTTGCTTTTCTTGATAACTCGGCAAATAAACTTACAAGCTCCATTCTTTCATTCCCGGGTGAGCTCAAAAGCATTTTTAAAACATTTGGTATGTTTTTTAATGTTTTAAAAGGAAAGCTTATTAAAAGAGCACTAAAAGATCCAAAAATTGTAATTATAATAGATGGAATGTTAATAAAGTTATTTAGGTTCCCGCTCAGCAGGATCGACCATATTATCAGAGCCATCCCAGCTATCAAGCCTATCGTTGGTACTAGATTCTTCTTCATAAGTAACCTCCACTAATTTTGAAAATATATTTCGCTTGTATTCTACTATTTTGTTCACTATTTGCTCTGGATCTTCGCTCACTCTTAATATTTTGCCGTCCACAAGCGTTACTATGGTATCAGTCGCCGCTTCTATTTTGTAAATCAAATCGCAATTTAAATAAAAAGGATTTCCGTTGATTGTTGTTAATCTAATCATATTCTCCTCCAGTTTGCATCTTAGGCTTTAAAGCCTAAGATGCGATAATTATTCAACTATTATCTCTTAAGGTTAATTAATTCCTGAAGCATTTCGTCAGATGTTGTGATGCTTCTTGAATTTGCTTGGTAAGCTCTACTGGCAATTATCATTTCTGTAAATTCATTGGCTAAATCTACATTTGACATTTCAAGAAAGCCTTGTCTGATAACTCCTAAGCCTTTTTGTCCAGCAATCCCCACTTCAGGCATTCCAGAGTTGTTTGATGCAACGTAGTTGTTATTTCCGATTTTTTCTAAACCTTCTGGGTTTTTAAATCCAACTACTCCTATACGACCAAGCAGATAAGATTTACCATCGCTGTATACACCGTTAATATTACCTGATCCATCAATAGAGTAGCTTTCCAAGTCAAGTGTGTTTGCACCCACTTTTAGTTTTTCAGGTATGACCATTGGTTTTAGTTTACTCAAATCATTAGTTCCATTTGGTCCATCAATAGTAGGTGTTGCTGGATAATTATGAACATTTGTAGTGTTATCCTTTGTCATACCTGTTATTATATATCCTAACACTCTTTCTCCATTAGAATTTACTAGATTTCCTTCATAATCAGTAAAGAAAGCTCCATCTCTTGTGTAGTATTTAGTGTTACCATTGGTATCAGGTGATACTGCAAAAAATCCTTCACCCTCAATGGCAAAATCTAATCCCCTATTTGTTGGTTGCAATGCTCCGTCTGTCATCATCATATCAATTGCTCCAACTTTAACACCTAGTCCAACTTGCTTACCATTTATACCACCTAATCCATTCGTCGAAGGACTTTGAGCATTTGCCATAGTTTGGCTTAACATATCTTGAAATCTTACTCTGCTTGATTTATATGCAGTAGTATTTACATTTGCTATGTTGTTTGCTATAACGTCCATCTTAGTTTGAAAGCCTTTCATTCCATTTACACCTGAATATAATGACCTTAACATTTATATATCCTCCTTTGAATTGTTCGCTTCAGTCAGTCAGCGAATCTATGGCTCCCATAAGGTCCAGCCATTATTTTACAATCATTGTACTATCTATGTTGGTTACAATTGAAACTTCAGAATTGTTCATTGAAGTAATAATTGTTCTATTTGTGATACTTGCTATGAAAGCCAAGTCTTTGTAAAGAATCAAACTTTCTTTTGCCCCTTTTTCTTCTAATTCATTTATGGCAGTGTTTAAGTTTTCAATGTCTTTGTTGTTTAATCTGATTCCTCTTTCGTTCATCCTTTGAATAGCATGATTTGATATGCTTACTTCTTTTTTTTCTGCTATTGCTTCATTTAGTATTGCTTTAAAAGAAGAATTAGTTGAATCTGTCTTTTTGGTTTTATTTAAATCATTCTGTATCTGTAAGTTGTTTTGAATTCTTATGTCCATTTTTACACCTCGCCTGATACTTCTATTAATAATCCTATAGGATAGTCTGTATCATTTATTTGTAAATAGACATTGTTATTTGCAAACTTTACTTTGTCTACAACTCCGACTATATCTCCTTCTTCAGAGTAGATTTTAACTTCTTTGCCTACAAGTCTTGCTTGGTTTAGCATGTTAACTTGATTTATTGATTCATATATTTGTGTTAGTTGCTCAAGCATGGTAAATTGTGCCATTTGAGTTAAATAATCTGTTTTGCTTCCTCCTTCGCTGTCGCCTCCAGATGCATTTTGATTTTTAATTTCAGCTGCCATGATTTTCAAAAAATCATCGATAGACAAAGATTTTTTATTAATCTCAGTTGTATTAGCTGTAGTATTGTCGATTCCTCTGACTTCCACATTGCCACCTCCTATGCAAGAATATTTACTCCTACAACGTTGTTATCATTAAATTGCGGGAATTTTAATGCTTGAATGTCTTCATTGCTATTCTTATTCCAATAATGTTTGTTTTGCCTGTTGTTGTAGTTGCGATTTGAATTCTGGTTGAAATTTGATTGATTTTTTGCAAACTCAAAATTTAAACTGTCATTTACAACTTTTACTTCAAATTTTGAAATGGTAATATTTTGTTTCATCAAGCTGATTGATAGTTCGTCAATCTTATTGAGAATCGCATTTTTAGTGCTTTCGCTTTGTACCATCATTGTTGCTTTTAAATCTCCATTTTCTACTTTTAAGTCAATGCTTAGTTGTCCTAAATTGTCTGGTTTAAGTCTAATATTTATAGAAGCTATATCTCCATCTGTTTTAGGCTTCTGTATGTCAATTATTGCATTTTTTATTGACTCTAAATTTTTTATTTCTGAATTTAAACTCCTAACATTGTTATCAAATCTAGATGTAGAAATGTTATCAAAGCTTTTTTGGATTTGTAAATCCAATTTTGTCATATTGTCGACTTTATCTTTTGCCGTTTTGACTTCTTCATTAAACTGCATCCTTGAATCAGTTGTATTTTGGCTATCTTTTTCGAGGAGTTTGCTTGGATGTTTTATCTCTTCTCCTAAAGATTGAGTGTTTAACATGGTGCTGTCTTTCGAACTATTCTCATTAAAAGAATTTTTATAAATTTTTATGTTTCCATTGTCTGTTTTACTTATTTTATCAGTTTTATCATCTAGCGTTGCTTTATTAATCGCGTCATCTTCAATAATTAATCCACCTATAGGCATTGTTTTTTCTTGATTTTCATTGGATGTTTCTGCGCTACTTGTTATTAATAGAGTATTTGCTAAATCATATGTTACAGACTTATTCACATTAATATTGTCTTCTTCTGATAATTGTTTTTCTATTAATTGAGATGAATTTATCTCTAATGAGTTATCGCTTAAAGAGATTAGATTCAAGTTGTTAAATAAAGGCAACATGTTTGTTAAATTATCCAAATCATCTAAATCTTTCTCTAGAGAATCAATCTCCTCATGTTTTAAGCTATGACTTTGAGAATTTAAATCTTTGTCTGCTTCTTCAATTCTTTTATTTTCCAGCATAAATGTTTTTAATGTTGATTTAAAATCATCTGATGTGTTTTCGCTATCACTCCTTGCTACAGTAGTTTTTTGACTAAAATTTATTTTACTTACTTCCACTTTCTCACCCCCTTCAAAATTTAATTATCTAAAAATTAATTTTTAGTTCGTTTAAATTTCATCACAGAAATATCATCTAGCTCTTTTTGTTCTTTTAAATTCCTTTTATAAATAAATTGCGAATAATCTTTTTCTTTTAACTTATCCATTATTTTCCTGTCTGTTTGAGCTTTCTTAAGTTCATTCCTTTTTTCTTCCAATGATTTTCTCTTTTCGGTTAAGAGCAGCTTTTGCATTTTGATATTCTCCTCTAAAAGCTCTCTATATAGTTGCAATTGCAATAGCTCATTTACATTTTGAACACTGCATATTTTTTCATTTATGCTTTTTAGCTCCAAATTTAACTTTGCTATCTCAGTTTCCATTTGAGAAATTTCATATCTGATTTTAGCAAATTCCTCTGCTTTCTGTTTTTCAATTTCTTCCCTGTAATCTAAAACTTTTTCCATATAAAAACTGTATTCTTCCACATTAAGACCCTCTAACAATTAGTATTCTAAACTATTTTCTAGTAATTCAAGAGTTTCATCAAATGTATAACTCTCGTCTATATTTTGCTTCAAAAATGAATTTATTTTAGGATTTAGAGCGATCGCTCTATCTATATTTATATTGCTGCCACTTACATATGCTCCAATATTTATCAAATCTTCAGCTTCTTTATAAATAGCTACATTTTCTTTTAATTCTCCCGCTAGAGAGTAATGTTTTTCTGTAACTATTTCTTTCATAACTCTGCTAATGCTATTTTGTATATCTATAGATGGAAAATGGTTCTTTGCAGCTATTTCTCGTGATAGTATGATGTGCCCATCTAATATACCTCTTACTGCATCAGCAATAGGATCGTTCATATCATCACCTTCTACGAGGACAGTATAAAATGCTGTTATTGAACCTTCTTTGCTCATTCCACTTCGCTCTAAAAGTTTAGGTAACAATGCAAATACTGATGGTGTATATCCTTTAGTCGATGGAGGTTCTCCTGTAGCGAGGCCTATTTCTCTTTGTGCCATTGCAAATCTTGTTACAGAGTCCATCATCAACATAACTTTTTTGCCTTGATCTCTAAAGTATTCAGCTATCGCTGTTGCTACAAAAGCACCTTTAAGTCTGACAAGAGGCGGCTGATCAGAAGTTGCACAAACCACTACACTTTTTTTATAGCCCTCTGTTCCTAAGTCCTTTTGTATGAATTCAAGAACCTCTCTACCTCTTTCTCCAATCAAGCCAATTACATTAACATCAGCTTCGCAATACCTAGCTATCATTCCTAATAAAGTGCTCTTGCCGACTCCACTGCCCGAAAATATGCCTACTCTCTGCCCTTCACCACAAGTCAATATTCCATCTATTGCTTTAACTCCAGTACTCATTATGGTAGAAATCCTTCTTCTGTCAAAAGGATTGGGTGGTTCTCGATCAACATTGTAAAATTCACCGTTTACTTTTAATTTTCGATCTAGTGGCCTTCCAAGTCCATCAATAGTATGCCCTAATAAGTCATCACTTATTTTAATGTTTAATCTTTTCCCAGTAGGTTTAACTAAACATCCTGGTCCAATCCCACTCGTTTCATCTAAAGGCATGAGCAATACACAATCATCTTTAAACCCAACAACTTCTGCAAGCACAATGGCTTTTGTTGATCTTATTATAATTTCACAAACTTCTCCAATAAAAGCCTCTATGCCTTCTACCTTGATTATTAACCCTATGACTTCAGTAACTTTTCCCATTATTAAGTAATGCTGTTTATCTTTAACTTTTCTATTCAAATTGTCAAAATCCATTTTCATATTCTAATCACCTGAATTAATTAAGTCGTTGACAATTGAGAGGATTTGATTTCTAAACTGCGCATCAATGATTTTATTGCCAGACTCTATGATACAGCCGTTGTTTTCAATGTCTGAATCTTTCAAAATTATGAAATTCAACTGTTTATGTCTTTCTTTTAATTTTGGCAAATTCTTTTTTAATAGTTCATATTTACTTGGATTAACAGTTATTATTACATTTGTTTCACTTTCTATTTCTTCAATTATTGGATAAATTATATTTAAGATATTCTCGTCAGAAGTATCAATGGCAATATTAGCTATTTTTTCTGCAATTGTGGCTGCTAAATTAATTATTTCTTCTTTGAAATTTAAAAGAAACTCCTCTCTTTCTTTTTCAGCACTTTTTAAAAGGTTAACTGCGCTTAATTTAATGCTCCTAGATTCTTTAATTGCTTTTTCTTGTCCCTCAATATAGCCTTGTTGAAAGCCTTTATTATAGCCCTCTTGTACAGCGTTTCTTTTAATATTCTCTATCTCTTCACTTGTTTTTTTTAAAATATAGTCTCTTTCAGCTTCTGCTACCTCTATTATCCTTTGTTTTATAGAAATAGCTTCTTTTAATTCATCATCCTGTTGTTCTTTAATTTCATTAACATCCAAGTTTTCTTTATTTGTATCGATATCTATTTTTTTCATGTTCACTTCTTTTACTTCAACTGTATCGTAATCCAACTTAACTTCATGTTTTTTTATGACTCTATACGATGATTCCATCTTGATCTCCTCTTGCAATAACAACTTCACCAGCTTCTTCAAGCCGTCTTATTATATTGACAATTTTTCTTTGAGCTTCTTCGACTGTCGATAACCTTACTGGACCCATAAACTGGATATCCTCTTTTAACATTTCCGCGGCTCTTTGAGAGATATTTGCAAAAACAATGCTCGTGACTTTTTCTGATGCGCCCTTTAATGCCAGTGCTAAATCTTCATTGCTTACTTCTCTCAAAATTCTTTGGATAGAGTTCTTGTCTAAGTTTACTATATCCTCAAATACAAACAGGCTAGACTTGACAGCCTCTGCTAATTCTGGTTCTTCTACTTCCAATGAAGAAATTATGTTTTTCTCTGTATTTCTATCAACAGAATTTAAAATCTCCACTAATGTCTTTACTCCACCAATAGTTTCTTGTTCATTGTCTATAAGTCCCGAGAATTTTTCTTCCATAACTTTCTCAATTCTCTTAATTACTTGCGGAGAAGTTCTATTTATTGTCGCTATTCTTTGTGCAATATCTGCTTGTAAATCAACTGGAAATTGAGATAATACTGTTGCTGCTTTGTCAGGTTGCATATAACATAAAATTAAAGCTGTAGTTTGTGGATGCTCGTTTATTAATAGATTTGTCAACTGTTGTGGATCTGCACGTCTTGCTATTGAAAATGGTTTTTCAATCTGTTTATATTGATATAAAACATCTATTACTTCCTTAGCTTTTTGAACTCCTAAGGCTTTCGTCAAAAGATTTTTAGCGTAGTCTATACCTCCATCCAGCACAAATTTTCTAGCAGATGCCATATCTATGAATTCATCGATAACTTTGTCTCTTTCTCCTGGCTCTACATAATCAATATTTGCTATCTCGTAAGTTACTTGTTGTATCATATTGTCTGGTAATAGCTTCAATACCTGAGATGACACTTCAGGTCCTAGAGATATAAGAAATATAGCTGCTTTTGTTGTTCCCTTCCTAGGATTTTTCATCTACCATCTACTCCCTTAACCATGCTTTAATCAGTTCTGCCGCTAATTCAGGATTCTCTTTTGCATAATTTTGCGCCATTTTACCTCTATTGTCATCTGGCACTTCTATCTTTTCCTTGAATTCATTTTCTTGCATTACTTTTATTGTGTCCTCAACAGTTACCCCATTTGTTAGCTTTTCTTGGAATTCTTTGTCTTCTTTTCTATTTCTTCTACTAATCATAATAACAATCCCAACAATAAATATAAGCGCTCCAGCTCCTATTCCTATGACAAGAGGCAAGTTATCCTTAATGAAACCATTGCTAATATTTTCTTCAGCAGGGATATCCTCGCTTAAATCTTTATTAAACTCAATTCCAACCACATTTATTAAATCTCCACGCTCGCCATTAAATCCAATTGCCGTTGCAATAATATTCTGTATATTTGAAATATTAGCTTGGCTTAACTGTCCATCGTATATAACAGATGTACTAATCTTGTTTATTTTCCCAGGTGCTCTTATAATAGATGTGGTTTCTGTAGTCAATTCATTATTTGTAACTTTTGAATAAGTTGAGTTTTCACCATCTACACCTTGAACTACATTGCTTATATTGTCATTTATATTTCCACCTGTGGCATTTTGAATATCTATGTTGTTTCCGCTTACATCTACTTGCTCACTTCTTACAACCGGATTTCGGTATTCTATTATAGTGCTTTCTGAAGAATCAAAATCCAAGTCGGCAAAAACTGATACTTTTATTTTATTAGCTCCAAATGCGCTACCAAGTAGAGAATTAAGCTTATTTTCTAATTCTTTCTCAAATTGCCTCCTTATTTCTTGTTGTTTGCTGATTAAATTTGATGTCCCAATGCTAGTTCCATCATCGGCTAAAAATGAACTTAGCAATACGCCTGATGAATCGATAACTTGAATGTTTTCTATTGGTATATTGTCCACTGCGCCAGATACTAATGCCGCTATTCCTCTAATCATTTCCTCGGTGACTTTTTTAGTCGGCTTAACATCAATTATAATAGAAGCAGAACCTTCCTTTTCTTCAGCTTCAAAAATAGTTTTTTGAGGTAAAACCAAGTGTACTTTTGCATTGCTTATAGCATCCAATGACATTATGCTTCTTTGCAGTTCTCCAGTAACTGCTCTTTGATACATTATCTGCCTGTCCTCTTCAGTCATCATCATGCTAGTGCTGTCAAATATCTCAAATCCGATCGAATTCTCTGGCAGCATGCCATTCATTGCCAAATCCATTCTATATGTGTCTATATAATCCTCATCTATCAATATAGTTGATCCACCATCTGCGACTTTGTATTTTATATTTTTTGACTTAAGGTCATTTACAATGGCACCTGCATCATCTAGTTCCATGTTTGTAAATAAAATCTGATAAGTAACTTTGTTGGTAAAATAAGTCAACCCAATTACAACAGCAGCAATAATTATAATTGTTGCTAACATTCTGTTTTTCTTTTTTTTGTCAATCTTTTCCCATCCGCTTTTGACATTGCTAAATGCTGATTTTACACCGTCCATTTAAAGCTTCTCCTTTAACTTATAGTTGCATATTATTGAGTTCTTTATAAGCTTCTACAACTTTATTTCTAATCTGAACTACTAACTCAAGAGAGAGCCTTGCCTCTTCCGTTGCTATCATGACTTGGTGTAAATCTACATTTTCTCCACTTATAAGGTCATTTATGTAATTGTCAGCCTCCACTTGCTTATTGTTTAATTTTTCTAGTTGTTCATTCATTATATCTTTGAAATCAACCCCTGTTTCGTTGTTTAGCTTTGTATTTACAGGTTTAATGCTTGATAATCCTACCTTATTTATTTCCATGATACTCCTCCTTAACCTTTCGAGATATCTAAAGCTTTTTTTAGAATTGCTTTATTTGCATTTAAACAGGTCACATTTGCTTCATATGCTCTTTGAGTGTTTATCAAAGCAACCATTTCATCGACCATATTTACATTCGGCATCTGAACATATCCATTTTCATCAGCATCTGGGTGTGTTGGGTCATAGACAAGTCTTAGTTCGCTTTGGTCTTCTTCTATACCGTCTACTTTAACACCACTGCTAACTTTTTTTGCTGTGCCAGTAGTCCTATTGATTTCTTTTTCTAGGTTTTCGCTAAATGTGACTACTTTTCTCCTATACGCTTCTCCATTTTCAGTCCGAGTAGTATTTATATTTGCAATATTAGTAGAAATAATATCCATTTTTAGTCTTTCCAATGACAATCCACTTGCATTTATCTGCATTGACTTAAATATGCTCATATCTTATTCCCCTTTACCTGTTTATTACATAATTCAAACTAGATAATTTTGCATTTATTATCTGAGTAAGCGCACTGTAATAGATTTCATTCGCGGCTAGTTCTGTCATCTCTAGGTCAATATCAACATTGTTGCCATTGTCGTTATACATCGTGTTTGTTCTTTTTTTAACAATCGGTTCCACATCACTCGCCTTGCTGGCACCGAAATGAAGTCCATCTGTCTTAATTAAACTAACTCCTTTAATCGCTTTTTGAAGGTGTTCTTCAAATTCAACTTTATTTACTTTATAATTTGGGGTATTAGCATTGGCGATGTTGCTTGATATGGTTTTCTGTCTGAGAGAAGAAACATCTAATCCTTTTTTGATAAGTTGGTAACTAATATCACTCATTTTTATCCTCCCCATCCTAGGTTAATTTTAGGTACAAAAAAACTTTTTTCTTCGATAACTGGCTGCCTCATACAAAGGCCCTATAGCTTTGCGACCCTACCTTGCGATAGGTGTGCCATTTCGAAAAAAAGTTGTACTCCATCCCATGTTACAATTATGTTGTTTTTGGTACAATTGTGTTACAAATTTACTGTAATAATATCACGGTATGCACAAAAAAGCAACATAAAAATAAAAAAAGGATAGTGTCAATTAATTGTTGGAAAACAATTATAAAGTAATTTTCTAATTAATATTAGAATACTAATCCTGTTTTTATATGATGCAATAATCTACAATTTATATTTTAAAGCTTCCTACGCTAATCGGATAGGTTTATTT
>JAHDQA010000023.1 GCA_018434075.1 Tissierellaceae bacterium | reverse complement strand
TGCATATTGATACAGCTAAATTGGCTTCTCTTCTTGATGAGATAAATAAAATTAATACCGATGATAAGGAAAACGACATTATCGGGCGTGTGTATGAATATTTTCTGGGTAAGTTTGCTCTTGCTGAAGGAAAAGGAAAAGGAGAATTTTATACACCGAAGAGCATAGTAAACTTAATAGCGGAGATGATTGAGCCGTACGATGGAATACTTTATGATCCATGCTGTGGTTCTGGCGGTATGTTCGTCCAATCGATTCAATTCGTGGAGGCACATCAGGGCAATAAGCGTAAAGTTTCAATCTATGGTCAAGAGTATACAAATACTACATACAAGCTTGCTAAGATGAATCTTGCCATTCGTGGTATATCTGCAAATTTGGGTGAAATGGCAGCAAATACTTTCACCAACGATCAGCATAAGGACTTAAAGGCTGACTTTATTATGGCTAATCCACCATTCAACCAAAAGGAATGGCGTGCGGATAATGAGCTGACTGATGATCCTCGTTGGAACGGTTACGAAGTGCCGCCTACAAGCAATGCCAACTATGGTTGGATATTAAATATTGTTTCAAAGTTATCACAGAACGGTGTTGCTGGATTTCTTCTTGCAAATGGCGCTTTGTCCGATGACGGTACAGAGTTGAAAATAAGAAAGCAGCTCATTGAAAACAATCTTGTAGAAGCAATTATTATTCTGCCAAGAAGTATGTTTTACACCACAGATATCAGTGTTACCCTTTGGGTTTTGAATAAGAACAAAAAGGCTCGCACAGTAGAGCAAAATGGCAATATCAAAAAGTATCGCAACAGAGAGAATGAAATCTTGTTCATGGACTTACGGCAAATGGGTAGTCCTTTTGAAAAGAAATATACAGAATTAACTGATGATGACCGGAAGGCTATTACGGATGTCTATCATAATTGGCAGCAAGAAGGATATGAGGAAACTTATAAGAATGTCCCCGAGTTCTGCTACAGTGCTTCAAAAGATGAAGTAGCGGAAAAGGGATATACCCTCGTCCCAAGCCGGTATATTGAGTTTATTAATCGGGATGAGAATATCGACTTTGATACTAAGATGAAAGCATTGCAAAGTGAGCTTAAAGACTTGTTGATTGCAGAAGAACAGTCTAAAAAGGATTTGCTTTCTGTGTTTAAGGAGCTGGGCTATGAAATCAAATTAT
>JAHDQA010000086.1 GCA_018434075.1 Tissierellaceae bacterium | reverse complement strand
ATTAAGAGACAATTTGACAACACTCCTTTAAAATATGGTTTTGGTTGATTATATTTTACCAGAGTTTGTCAGTTGTCTCATCTTTTTTTGTAAATAAAATGGTGCTGGTTTTAATCACCAACACCAAAAA
Organism: Tissierellaceae bacterium; assembly: GCA_018434075.1. GTDB lineage: Bacteria > Bacillota > Clostridia > Tissierellales > Tissierellaceae > Soehngenia. Next base: position 1,567 of record JAHDQA010000086.1, on the reverse strand, counting down.
TTATAGAGCCGCTAAAAATGAGTCTGAAATTAGGTTGGGTTGAGTTGACAGAATTGATAAATAAGTAGGGTTGAGAAGATAGGATGGATGTAACATTCTATACACTTTAGATTATAGCATAGGATCGTAAATTGAAAATCGAAATGCAACCCTTTCGAGTTCAAATTAAGTTATAAAATTTGATAAATTAGATATGACCAGGAGGTTGCATCCTGGCTTACAAAAGATTGGTGATGAACCAGTCTTTTTGTTTGCACACCTTTCCACCGTCATGTATTCTAAATGAGTTGGCGGCTATAAGGAGAGTAACCATGTCAAAAATTTTTACATATGAAGAAAGGCTGACCCTTCAGAAACACCTTAAAGAAAGTCTATCCTTTAAAGAAATCGCCCGCAGATTGAATAAGAATCCAACTACGATTTCCAGAGAAGTCAGAAAGCATTTATCAGAGGTTGCCACCGGCTATCCAGGGTTCTGAAGTTACGTTAATAGGGTTATTTAGCTTGTCTCTTAATAATTGAAGTTTTTCTAATAACCTACTATCAAGCTTTACTACAGAATCTCCATGGCTGCAGTCAAATTCTTTAAGTTTAAAGTTTTTAGATATTTGGATGTTGTTCATAGAATTCTCCTTTCCTTTGGATTTAATATATTATATAAGACAATGCTGAAAAATTCAGTATTATATAAACCATGCTAATGATTACCTATTAAATTATCATAAATAGCAATTGTTTGATTCTATGAAATATTAGAAGGTATTTTATGGATATATATAGAATTGTTTATATTAAGATTGATATTTATGGAGTAAAAATAAAATCCAATAAAAATTATAAATTTAGAATTAAATTAGAGATTTGAAGTTTTGGGGATCAAAATAATTATTAAAAGAATGGAGCTAAAAATGTTCAGTAATATATTCTATTTATTAAAAAATGCTAGTAATGAACCAAGAGAGGACTATTTAACAGAAATCTTTGCAGAAACAATTAATGAAAACCAGCTAGTAAAAAGTTTTATGAAAGTTTTTATGAGCAAGAATATTGAGCCTAGTGGGCTTAAGATAAATACACAGCAAACCTTTAATAAACTAGATTGGCATATATGTGATAGTAGGCCTGATATTGTGATTAGATTTTTTGATAATCAAAGTAAACGTGAAAATATTCTATTTATAGAATGTAAACTTAATGCTGCAGAAGGCAATCAGCAATTAAAAAGATATGCGGACCATTTAAAGCTATTGGAAGATAGAGGATGTGCCACCTATTTAATTTATTTAACTGAATATCATGATGTTAAAAAGGAAGAAGATATACTAGATACTAATGTAGACACAAATTTTATACAGATAAGATGGTACCAGATTTATAACTGGCTAAAAGAATTTGATAGCGATAGATTAGTAAAAAATATAATAACATAGGCTCTCGGAATAGGATGAAGGTTCAGGATTAAAATATTGCAAATTTAATAATAAGGTCCTAGTTTTTCAAAGAAATATTCGATTTAAAAAATGATTTTAAAAAAGTGCATAGCAAATAAACCCAACATTTTGAGTTT
>JAHDQA010000067.1 GCA_018434075.1 Tissierellaceae bacterium | reverse complement strand
TAAACCTATCCGATTAGCGTAGGAAGCTTTAAAATATAAATTGTAGATTATTGCATCATATAAAAACAGGATTAGTATTCTAATATTAATTAGAAAATTACTTTATAATTGTTTTCCAACAATTAATTGACACTATCAAATATACTTGACAACATATCATGTTTTAGTTATAATTAAAACACTAAAGATATTAAATAGATATCTAAAATAAGGTGATAAATATTGGTAGAATATAAAATAGGGAACAATACGATTAGCTTCAAATTTCAAAAACCTGCCGAATTCATGTTTGCCATGAGTTCCATAGTGATTGGAGAAGAATTTGTAGAATACTGTAAAAATGTTTATGATATAACAATAGAGAGAGAATGGATAGATTATATACATAGAATACAAAGCAATTTGTCAAGTTTTATAAAAAGTGAATTGGAATACTTTTTTCCTATATACTCGGATCTTGGATTAGATATATTTATGACTGCAGGAATGATTATATATCGCAGTTTATTAGTAGTTAATACTGAAGTTGAGGACGTAGAAGAATTTATTAAGATTATTGAAAAGGCAGATAAAAATATAATTTTTCTCAATTTATTGGCGAATTACCTTTACGAATATGAAGATAAAATAATTGATGAAATATATAATTTAGATGAAATAAGAAATGACACAGAAAAGATGCTAGAGATTATTAAGGCTATTAATTTTGAAAATGAAGAAATGAAGAAAAGGATTGTCGATTATTTTGAAAACCCCGAAGAAACGAAACTAAGATATGTATTAATGCTTAAGTCGGTTTACATAAAGGGCTATAAAGAAATAGAGAATGAAATAGGAAAGAGAATAGAACCTTTTTTAGAAAGTTATGTAGCACAATTCGAAAAAGAGCCATCAAAATTTTATAAAGATTATTTGAAAGCAGATTTAGGTTTTTTTGGGGAAGTAACAAATATACATATAAGTTATTTCTACTATATGGGTACTTATGGGACTAGGGACTTACTTTCGAGTTCAGATTACTTTGTTGGACTTGGAATATATACTGATAGACTATTTAAAGAGGATATCCAAAGTATAGAATCATATAAATTCCTAAAAACTATTTCCGATAAAACAAGAATGAAAATTATTCGTCTATTATCTACACGACCCTGGTATGTAAATGAATTAGCAGAAGAATTAGGTTTAAGCGCAGCATCTATATCTTATCATGTTAGCATGTTGACAATGCTAAATATTGTAACCTTAGAGAAAAGCAATCAAAAAGCGTATTATTCATTAAATAAAGATAGACTTAATGAACTATTTGAAGAAGCTAAAGGTATTATACTAAATGAATAACATATGGCAAACTAGCTATATGTTATTTTTACAAACGTATATTAGATAGCCATCTAAGTATGGAAGCATTAAGACTAAGGTCGAAACAACAGGAATTAAAAGTAAATAACAAATATCATAGATTGAAAACAATAAAAAGTGAAATAAATATTTCTAAACTAAAAGCAATACATCATAGTTATTATAAGATTATGCTGGTGAAGTTTTTTGTTTTATAAAATAGTACTTAAAAAGGAGGAAATTTTATGGATAAAAAGGAATTAGCTAAGGATCAAATATTAGCTAAAGGTCAAGTAGTAGTGTTAGAGGAGCCTAAAACTTCTAATGCAGGAGATTCCAATTTTGCTTGTGGATTTTGTAATCCAATTATAACAATAAAATAATATCATTGGCATATATCACTTTTTAGTATAAGACTTATATAACTCTGAATATTAAAGAGATTTTATCTAAGCTTACCAGCATAATCTTTTTTAATAACATTTCTTTTGATTTCTATTATTACATACATCAAAGAATTGTATCCTGATTATTAACAATGATTGTTGCTACATGAAATTTTATATTCTAGATTTACTTACTAATAAAAATTTATGGGGAGGGATTTTATGTATAAATTAACATATTACAACAAAATATGGGCTATTGATAATGAAAATTATATATTGTTTAACTCGATTTCAAATGCAGTACTTAAATTAACTAAAGATATTTATAATGTTATAAAAGATGGAAGATGGAATGAAATAGATGAGGAAACATTAAGTTGTTTATTAGATGGGTATGTCTTAATTCAACAAGATCTCGACGGGACTGACATATATAATTATGAAATGTTAAATATAAAAGCTCGGAAAGATAAAATAGGAATCTTTATAGTACCTAGTCGTACTTGTAATTTATCATGCACTTATTGCATGCAAAACAACTTATTTGACAATAAACAGGATGTATATATAACTAAAGAAACAATTGATAGTTACTATAATTGGATACAAGATAGACTTAATAGATGGGGAAGTAGAAAAATTGATATTATTTTCTACGGCGGAGAACCATTGACTACCAATGAAGAAATATTAATATATTTGATTGAAAAGTTTAATGAACTAAGTGTAAAACCTGTCTATGGAATGATAACTAATGGAGTTAATCTTATGAAATATATCGAAGTTCTTAAACATATGAATAGCATTCAAATAACCATAGATGGAAATAAAGAGGTTCATGATAGTAGAAGAATATTTAAGGATGGAAGAGGGAGCTACGATATTATAATAAATAATATAAAGGAATATCTATCATTATCGAAAGATAAAACTATTATCTTAAGAATAAACGTAGACAAAAACAATAGATATAACCTGTTAGAAGATATAGAATCAATAGCATTAGACCTGCCAATGGATCAGATAACTGTAAGTTTGAATCCTGTTGATCCATATGAGAAAGGTATAAACGACAAAATAATTCATGGAGATATTCGAGAAACTGCACTTGCCATAGTAAGAGTTTCTCGATATTTAAAAGAAAAATACAACATAGAGCCAAAAATCTGGAGGCTAAATTGCGGGGTTTCAAGTATGTGCCAATGGTCTTTTGATACCGAGGGTTCTATTTATAAATGCCCTGCACTAACGGGTGAACCACATCGAGCGGTGACAAATATTTACCAGAGCCATATGAATAGCTCATTTTACAATATAATGAATCGAAAAGTAGGAAATGACGAATGTTTGAAATGCACATATTTAGGATATTGTTATGGAGGCTGTCCAAGACAAAATGAATTAACAGATGATATTTCTTGTAAGAAAGCTTTCTTTAATGAATATATCCCTCAAATGATAGAGATAAAATATAATGTACATAACATTTTTAGACAGAATGATTATCAACTATTAGAGTTATCTGGTAATTAGAGAGGGATTTTTATGAAAGAGATTACGAATTATTCTATAATCATTCCTGGTAGTAAAAACTCAGTTTATGTAGATACCATAGATGGAAAAGTTTTATTACTTAATAATGATTACTTAAGTGAAAAAAAAGATACACTATCGAAAATAGATAAGTTTGAAATAAAAAGAATTTTTGATTCCAAGATAAAGTCTAAAGAAGTGATTAAACTATGGTTATTTACTACCCTGAACTGTGACTTGAATTGTATATATTGTATTCAAAATGGTTCTAAAATTGATAAAAATGAAACTATGTCAAAGAAACTTATTGATCAAACAGTAAAATTCTTAGACTATTATGCTGATGAAACAACTAAAAGAGTAGAGATAGTATATTTTGGTGGAGAGCCTTTAATGAATTTCGACGTCGTTCAGTATGCTATGAGTCACTATAACAATACAACAAGAAGGCCCATTGTTCACAGACTAATTACAAATGGATATAGTTTAAATTTAAACAAGATTAAAAAATTGTCTAAATTAGGTATATGTGATGTTCAAATCACTATTGATGGGAATAAAGATATTCATAATTGTAGAAGAATAACAAAGTCAAAAAAAGGTACATTTAATAGAATAAAATCTAACTTAATTACTTTATTAAATGAAACAGAACAAACTCAGATTATCATCAAAACAACTGTTGATAAAAGTAACAAGGATAGTATTAAGGAATTTATCGACCAAGAGGCAGAAATTTTAAGGCATGATAGGATTCATTTGGATATATCGATGGTTGAAGATATTAATCATATGCCAAAAGGTGATTTATACATGTCTAGAAAGGAGTTTTCTGAATTTTATGAGGAAATTATCTACTATGTTTACAAATTGGGAATTAAAGCAGTTCCACCACATTCTGGGGGTTGTAATTTAAACTATAGAAATTCAATCTTTTTAGCCCCTAGCGGAATAATTTACAGATGTCCCTCTATGGTTGATGATAGTAAATTTGCTGCAGGGAATATATATAATCTCGAATTTCAAGATGATAAATATAATGGGGGTTCTTACATTAGCCAAGAATGTATGGCTTGTAAGTTTTTGTACTTGTGTGACGGTGGTTGTAAATATAATTCAATTGTGTATAGCGAAGGGAATAAAAACTATGAAAAAAATTGTCACTATAATGAAATTAATAGGGATTTATATAACTATTATGCAGCTAAATATAGTAAATATCTAGTATAGATATATTTTGTAAGAGGGGGGAAAGTATGAGCATAAAAGATTATGTGTTTAGAAGTAGGCTAGGAATATTGCTATTACTGTTTACTTCCGCTTTAATTGCTTTTTCAGAAGTTTTGATAGCATTATCAATGAAAAAAGGATTAGAGATAGTGTTAGAATCTAAATCTGAACAGTTACCTATGTTAATTGGAATTTTCATAGGCATAATATTACTAAGTGTATTTGGTTATTATTTAAAGGGAGTTTCAGGTGCATATTATAAAAAAAGTATTTTAACTTCACTAAAAGATGATTATGCTGATTCACTAATAAATATGAGTATAAAAGAGTTTCAAACTCACAAAATAGGAGAGATTTCATCTACTATGACAAATGATATAAATAAGCTAGAGACACAATATTTTGATGTAATTTTAAAGAGCGTACAGCAAGGCATGAGTTTTCTGTTTGCTAGTGTAACAATGGTATACTTTAGTCCAATGTTAACTTTATGTATATATCTTTTAGTTATAGTAGTAATGTTTGCACCTAGGAAAACTCATAAACAAATGTCAGATTTAGGCCTAGCGTTTTCTAATACAATGGCAGATTACTCAACCAAAATTCAAGAAATACTTGGTGGATTTGAAGTAATAAAATCGTTTGGTGCAACTAAAAAAATGAAAAGTGAAATTCAAATTTTAAGTAAAGAAAGTGAAGAAGCTCGTTTTCAAATTGGGAAAAAGGAATCTAAAGTCATTGGAATTCTTGGTGGTTTAAGTTTAATAACATTTTATATACCATTTTTGATAGGAACTATTTTTGTACTTAATGGGAGTATCGAGGTAGGAGTATTAATGGCAGTAGTTAATCTAAGTGGATCTATAATTAATCCAGTTCAACAATTTGGTGGAAATATGGCCAGTCTAAAAGTAGGTGAAGGAATATTTAATAATATTTTAAAAACTATTAACAGAGATAGTTTATCTGTGCAGACAAACCAAAAAATAGATACTCCTTCTATTTCCAGTAACTTATGCCTAAAACATGGCATTACACTCGAGAATGTTAGTTTTTCATATAAAGAGCAACCTATACTAAAGGATATTAGTATGCAATTAGATAAGGGGAAAAAATATTTGGTAATAGGACCTAGTGGATCAGGCAAATCAACTTTGCTCAAAGTATTAATGGGTTTTTACGATGATTATTCTGGCTCCATTAAAATTGATGATCTAGAGCTAAAGGATATAAACAAGAATGACTTATCAAAGCTTATTGCTTATGTTCCGCAGGATGTTTTTATGTTTAATAGAAGTATTCGTGAAAATATTATATTTAATTCTCCATTGAATGAAGAGAAACTAGAAAAGGTGTGCAAACAGGCTGCTTTGGAAGATGTTATTAATGAGCTTGAAGATGGACTAGATACCGTACTAGGTGACGGTTCGCAGAAATTATCTGGAGGGCAAATGCAGAGAATAGCAATTGCAAGAGCATTATATCATGAAGCTAAAATATTATTAGTTGATGAGGCAACAGCTTCACTAGATGAACACAATAGTATTAAAATCAATGACATATTATTAAGTTTGAATCAAATGGTTATTTATGTTACTCATAAAATGCCAGAGGAACAGTTGGTTAAGTTTGACCAAATCATTAAAATGGAAAATGGAAGTGTTGAATATGCCTCGGAATAGGCAGATACTAAAATCGTCAGGGATTGGTATGGAAAATATAATATAACCCACAATCAATACTACTATTGATTAAGAGCAATTAGTGAAAAACTCTAATAAAACTAGGAATACTAGATATTACATGGTCTAAGGATAAATCTTTAGTAAAGGTTTAAATCAAATGAATGAGATTATCCTAATAAAAGCATTATAAGGAATAGTTTAATCTCAAATAACTTAGCAGAAAATAATATAAGACACTTCACAATAAGAAGGGAAAACTGGATATTATGTTGTAGTCCATAAGGGACCGAAGCAAGTGCCTATGTACAATCATTAGTATAAATATCAAAAGTAAACGGACTGAATCTATATAAAAATTTAGAATTTTCACTATAAAGGTTACCGGGATCTAATGTGAAAACAAATCCAAAAGTTCTAGATTTAATGATGCCTTGTAATGATTTAATTCAAAAAATATGAAAAATAGATTAAAACAACTATAAGGATATCATAGAGGTATCTCTGTTTTAATATAATACATCAATTATCTACTGCTTGTGATTGTAATTGCGACTTATTGAGTATTGCCTTTAAATTAGACCAGCAGTGCACACTTTTAGACCACCCAGTGCCTAAGAATAGACCAATGATTGCCAATTAAAAAGACCATTAAATAGAATCTCCTATATAATTAGAAATGCATGCCTTGCATGACTTTAATTTATAGCAATCTGGTAATATGTCAAGGGATGTTTTTTAAAGGAAACAAAAGAAAAGATAAAAAAAGCATAACTTTAACAGAACCTACTATTTTCAAAAAAAAATAGGCTTGTGATTGGAAATGTTTTATTGAATCTCTCCAACTTTACCGCTGGAGTAGATTTGATTTTTAGTCAGCAATCCAAAAATCAAGCGTACTAATTTACGAGATGTAAGTGCGAGTGCTCGTTTATGTTGGTGAGTAGTCACTTCACCAAACTTTTTGTTGTAGTATTCTTTGTACTCTGGCAAATAGTTCTTAACACTGTTGGCAGCTTCAATTAAATAGTATCTAAGATACTTATTACCTGTTTTAGTCATGTTGGTATCTTCTGCGGTGTAATTTCCTGACTGATTGGTTCTCCAAGTTAAACCTGCATATTTAGCTAAAGCATTGTGGGAATCAAAAGCATTAATGGTTCCAATCTCTGATAAAATGCCACTAGCTAAAACAGGACCAACACCAGGAATAGACATTAAGGATTGATATTCAGTAGTATTCATACCTTTAATGGTCTTCTCAATAGCCTTATCAATGGCCTTAATTTCGGTTTCGAAAGCCTTAATAAGGTTAAAAGAAGAAGCAATTGATACATTTAAAGGTTCATATAATACTTTATCTAATCTGTAGGAATCATTAGCGGCTTTCTGTAATAACTTAGCAGTTGCTTCTGGATCACTAAATCGATTTTTACCTTTTTCTTTAACGAAATCAACCAAATTTTCAATGGGAGAATATGTGATATCGTCTAAAGATAAGAATTCAGTTAAAATAGCTGCAGAAGTAGCCCCATAGTTATTAGAAAAAGGCTTGTCTTTTTTATCCAAGACTGCTAGCTGACTAAATTTTAGATATATATTTGAGACCATATAAGTTTTTTCGCGAGTAATACACTCAACTAAATGAAGCCTGTGACGGGTAAGTCTTTGTAAAGCAAGAAATTGAGAACCACGCCAAGGAGAGGATGTAATTCTTCCACATCTAGCAAAATCAGCAATAATGTATGCATCCAAAGGATCTGTCTTATCCTTATCCACAAAAGACTTTCTATAATTAGCAATAGTTTTGGGGTTAAGACAATATACTTTAGGATCAAACAAAACTAAATCATCATGAGAAGATAGGAAGTTAGCAACATGAACGCTATAAATGGAAGTTGATTCCAAGGCAATAACAGCATATTTAAGGTTATTAGAATTCAAACAATCAAAGATGCTTTTTAGCATAGATTCAGCACCAGGATTATTATTGGACGCCTTTAGATTGAGAAGTTTATTGCCTTGAAAATCAAGAGCACACAAGACATTAGTCTTAGAACTAACATCAATACCAATAAATAAAGTTGATAAAATATTGTTCTTCATATTATCACCGCCTTTCATAGGTAGTATGGGGAACAATTAGTAAAAGAGATATCCTAATCTTAGCTACTAACTTCAACCTCGCACTATTAGCATTCATCTTTGAAAATTACCTTGCTGTTGGTCTAGTCAAGGAGATGCAGCATCTGAGTTGGAAGGTTATGATAGCTAAGTCAAGAAGCATGCTTTAGAGGCAATAACCATTAGGTTTTGCAAGGAGAGATAGAATTATCCTTCGCTAACTATTCTTGGTTTTATTATAGCATTAGGATATCTCAATTAAAAATTGTATTTTAAATATAAAAACATGCTTAGAACACTTAGTAAAAAGTGATTCTAAACATATTATACGAGCTTCCTGTGATACGATAAAAAAAAGAAAATCCTCACAAATAAATTAAGGTATAATTGTAATTGAGAAAAAACAATTCTTAATTTAAAGGAGGAT
>JAHDQA010000008.1 GCA_018434075.1 Tissierellaceae bacterium | reverse complement strand
TAAACTGGCTTTATGGCTAGGGTGAGAAGCCAAAGAAATGTATTTAATGATTAGAAAAGAAGACTATATTATTATTTAATGAATTGATAATTATTACAGTGAAAAACTGTAATTTGATTATAACTATATTGTACAAGGAGGTCTTAATCTTGGTAGAAACAAAACTACACAAGAGCCAATGGGAGTCAATGATGTTTATTGCAAACGGCATTAAGACTTCCGAAGTGCTAAGGAGTTCCTCGCTATAATTTAAGAAATTTAAATATAGGAGGAATAAAAATGAATAAAAAATTAATTGTGTTGATTGTATTAACTATGGTAGCTGTTGCTTTATCTTCTTGCACAGCAAATGCTGACAAAACTAGCATATCTAAATTTGAGGATATAAAAGAGTCGGGTAAATTAGTTTTGGGAACAGCTGCTGATTATCCACCATACGAATATCATAAAATGGAAAATGGAAAAGATCAAATTGTGGGCTTTGACATCGAGATAGCTAAAGAAATTGCTAAAGACTTGGGTGTTGAGCTGGAAATAATCGACATGAAATTTGAAGGATTACTACCTGCTTTGACAATGGGCGACATCGATTTAATTGTAGCAGGATTAGTGCCTAATGAAGAGAGAGCAAAAGTCGTTGATTTTTCTATTCCATATTATGAAGCAGAACAGGCATTGTTAGTTAGAACAGAAGACCTAGATGAATTACAGTCAATTGATGATTTTGCTGGTTTAAATATTGGCGCACAGAAAGCAACACTGCAAGAAGAAATAGCGTTGGATAAATTCAATAAGGCAAACTATATTGGTTTGAGCAAAATAACTGATTTAATATTGGAATTAAAAAACAATAAAGTGGATGGAGTTGTTTTAGTAGAACCAGTAGCTAAAGCCTATGCTGCTCAAAATAGTGACTTGAGTTTATCTAAAATTGATTTGGGCAAAGAAGACGGTGTAGCAGTTGCAGTAAATAAAGGCAATGAAGATTTGCTTAAATCAATTAATTCTACAATCAGCAGATTGATAGAAAATAAGACAATGGATGAGTTTATTAAGAGTGCTTCAATAGAATAAATAGTATATTCCTCGGCAAAGGAGATTTTTTCTCCTTTGCCATTCTTTTTGTTTGAAAGGAGAAAGATATGATAGATAAAGAATTTATAACTACTTACTACGGTTATTTTTTAGAAGGTTCAAAAATAACCTTGATGATAAGCTTAATTGGCGTCATTTTTGGGACGATTTTGGGTGTGATTGTTTGCTTGCTGAAGCTTTCAAAAATTAAAATACTTAGATTTATTGCAAGTTCATACATTGAAGTCATAAGAGGCACGCCATTACTGTTACAACTTTATATAGTATATTATGGTTTGCCAATGGCTTTACCATTTGAATTAAGCAGAATGACTTTAGGCACAATTGCAGTTTTTTTAAATAGTTCAGCCTATATCGCTGAGATATTTAGAGCTGGGATCAACTCAATAGACAAAGGACAAATGGAAGCCGCAAAATCGCTTGGAATGTCAAATGGAATTTCCATGAGATATGTTATATTGCCGCAAGCATTTAAAAATGTATTGCCTGCTTTAGGCAATGAATTTATAACATTAATTAAAGAATCTGCGATTGTTTCGGTTGTAGGCATTCACGACATAATGTACAATTCAGACACATTAAGAGGCATTACTTATAAGCCTTTTATGCCTTTGGTTTATGCGGCTCTGATATATTTTATTATGACTTTTACATTGTCAAATGTAGTAGCTAAGATAGAGGGGAGTATGAAAGAAAGTGATTGATATAGTAAACTTAAACAAGAGTTTTGGGGAATTAAATGTCCTAAAAGACATCAATGTCAGCATAAACAAGGGAGAAGTAGTTGTAGTTATTGGGCCAAGCGGTTCAGGGAAAAGCACATTTTTAAGATGCATTAATTTATTAGAACAACCTACTAGTGGAGACATTATATTTCAAGGAAATTCAATATTAGGTAAAGAATTGGACATAGAGAAATACAGACAAAAAATCGGGATGGTTTTTCAGCAATTCAATCTTTTTAACAATAAAACAGTTATCGAGAATATTACTTTAGCTCCAATAAAAGTTAAGAACATGTCGAAAGCAGAAGCTGAAGACATAGCAATGAAATTATTGAAGAGAATAAATTTAGAAGACAAAAAAGATGAATATCCCAACAAATTGTCAGGCGGACAAAAGCAAAGAGTTGCGATCGCGAGAGCTTTGGCAATGAAGCCTGACGCTATTCTATTCGATGAACCCACTTCAGCTTTAGATCCAGAAATGGTTGGAGAAGTGCTGGAGCTAATGAAGGAGCTTGCAATTGAAGGGATGACAATGATAGTAGTGACTCATGAAATGAGTTTTGCAAGAGAAGTAGCAAGCAGAGTTATATTTATGGATGAAGGTGAAATAATTGAAGATTCATCACCAGAGGAAATATTTACAAACCCCAAAAACCAACGTACAAAAACATTTTTAAATAAGATTCTGAAGTGTTAATTATAGCCAAAGAAACTCCAAAGTAGTATAATTTAAGATATAAACATGCTGGAGGGTTATAATGCTATATATAATGCTATTCTTCTCATTGGTGGCTGGTATCGATAAATTATTAGGTAACAAAAAAGGACTTGGCGAAAAATTCGATCAAGGATTTTTAGCAATGGGAAGTTTGGCATTGACGATTATTGGGATTTATAGTCTTTCACCATTAATTGCTAAATTGCTAGTTCCAATACTATTACCTATTTCCGATATTTTGCATTTAGATCCATCTGTTTTCATCGGCTCTATTTTGGCACCTGATTTAGGAGGCTTTACGACAAGTATTGCGATTGCAAAAAATGAAAAAATAGGTCTTTTGAATGGATCAGTTTTGACATCTACCTTAGGCACAATAATATCATTTAGTGTGCCAGTAGCCATAAACACAATAAAGTATGATGATTTTGAGCCGTTTTCAAAAGGCATTTTAGCAGGAGTCACAACAATTCCATTAGGCGTGTTTATAGCTGGTTTGATGTTGCGCATAGATATAATAACATTGGTTATAAACCTTATACCAGTTATATTGTTTTCTATAATTGTAACAACAGGTTTAATTATGTTTCAGGAAAAGACAATCGTTATCTTTAGAATAATTGGAAAATCAGTACTATTTATAAGTACATTGGGGTTAATTATTGGCATTTTTCAATTTATGACAGGTATTGTAATGCTTCCTGAATTAATTCCCATAGAAGAGAGCTCTAAAATTGTGTTGAGCATTGCAGTAGTATTATCAGGGGCATATCCTATGCTATTGATCGCATCTGAGAAATTAAAAAGACCACTGAACAATCTATCTACAAAATTTGGATTAAATGAGTATTCGATTCTTGGCATTCTATCCACCTTGGCTAGTTGCTTGCCGATGCTTGCCATTTATGAAAAATTTGATAGAAAAGGCAAAATATTAAATGCTGCATTTGCGGTTAGTGGCGCATTTGTCTTTGGAGGGCAGTTGGGTTATATTTCTTCGGTTGCGAAGGATGCTGTAAATGCTTTTGTTGTAGGCAAATTAATTTCTGGTGTAAGTGCAATATTCATTGCTTTTATATTGATTAAATATGAAGAAGGGAAAGGGGTTTTAGAGTGATAGTAAATCAAAGGATCAAAGAACTTAGAAAATTAATGAAAGACAGAGGTATCGATGTTTATATCGAAATCACATCTGATCCACATCAGTCAGAATATGTCGCTGACCATTACAAAGGCAGAGAATTCTTGACTGGATTCACAGGTTCTGCTGGGACTGCACTTGTAACTGAAGATAAAGCAATTCTGTGGACTGATGGCAGATATTTTATTCAAGCTGAGAGAGAAATAAAAGATTCTGAATTTGTCCTTTATAAAATGAATACAAAAGGATATCCTTCATTGCTGGAATGGCTAAAGGAAAATGTAAAAGATGGATATACTATAGGTTTTAATGGCGAAGTTTTTTCCGAAGAACTAGTTGAAAAAATTATAAATGAACTAACTGACAAGAATTTTATGCTACATGACAATGAAGATTTAGTAGGAATGATATGGGAAGATAGGCCAGAGTTAAGAGCTGAAAAAGTTTTTAAGTTGGGAATTGAGTATACAGGTGAAAGCACAGAAGACAAAATAAATAGAGTAAGAAAATATCTTTATGAAAAAAAAGCAGATTACCTAGTTTTAGCGAGCTTAGATGACATAGCTTGGCTATTCAACATAAGAGGAAGAGATGTTTTGAACAATCCTGTAGTCATATCTTACGCTTTGATTTCAAAAGATAAAGCTCATTTATATCTAGACAACAGAAAATTGACTGATGAAGTGATAGAAGAACTAGAAAACGAAAAAGTTTGTATAAAAGAATATTTGGATATATTTGACGACTTGAAGAAACTAGAAGCTACAAGCTGTGTAATGCTTGATAAATCAAGAATAAATCGAAAGCTATATAACTGCATACCAAGCAGTTGTAAAATATTAAATGAAGTTAATATTACAACTAAATACAAAGCCATAAAAAACAGCGTTGAAATAGAAAACTTAAAGATTGCGTATAGAAAAGATACTGTCGCACTTACTAAGTTCTTTTACTGGATTGACAAAAATGTTTCTAGTAGCGAACTAGATGAATTTTATGCTTCGGAAAAGCTAGAGGAATTTAGAAAAGAGCAAGAAGGATTCATTGAGCCTAGTTTTGATACGATTTCAGCATATCAAGACAATGCCGCTATGATGCACTATAGCGCAACAAAAGAAATGAAGTCAAAGATATTGCCAAGAGGATTGTATCTGGTTGATTCAGGAGGACAATATTTCAATGGAACAACAGACATTACTAGAACAGTGGCAGTAGGAGAAGTTTCCGAAGAGGAAAAGAAAGATTTTACACTGACTTTAAAGGGCCATATTAATTTATTAAGTGCTAAATTTTTATATGGGTCAACAGGATATTCAATAGATGTTTTGGCAAGAATTCCACTTTGGAGAGAAGGAATTGACTATAAAAGCGGGACTGGACATGGTGTGGGATATCTATTGAATGTTCACGAAGGACCCCAAAGGATATCACAAGTTTACAACGATGTAGTTTTAGAAGAAGGCATGGTTATAACAGTTGAACCAGGGGTATACAAAGAAGGAAAACATGGCATAAGAATAGAAAATGTAGGGGTAGTGAAAAAGGATATTTCAGTGGATGCAGATCAATTTATGGCATTTGATACATTGTCATATTGTTATATAGATCGAAACTGCATTGACAAATCACTGCTTACTTTAGATGAAATAAATTGGATAAATGATTATCACAAAAAGACGTACGAATTGTTGAGTCCATATCTTACAGATGAAGAAAAAGAATGGCTAAAAGAGAAGACAAGAGAGATTTAATTAGGGTGGTTTAATGTATGATTTAGAGGAAAGATTAAAGAGTTTGCCCGATAAGCCTGGCGTTTATATCATGAAAGACAAATCAGATGAGATCATATATGTCGGGAAAGCTATTAACCTAAAAAAGAGAGTAAGTCAGTATTTCAATAATTCTAAAAACCATTCATTGAAAGTAATGAATATGGTTAAAAACATAAGCGACTTTGAATATATTATTGTCAACAATGAAGTAGAGGCTCTGATTTTAGAATCAAATTTGATTAAAAAGAACAGGCCAAAGTACAATATTATTCTTAGAGACGATAAACAATATCCATATATAAAAGTCACTGTGAATGAGAAATACCCTAGAATATTAAAAACAAGAAAAATTGATAAGGATGGGGGAAAGTACTTTGGCCCCTATCCTAGCGCATATTCAGTCAACGAAGCTATAAAAGTATTTCATGACATTTTTCCAATAAGGGATTGCAAGTTAAACTTAGATAAACTTCCTGAGAATTTTAGGCCATGTTTAAATTATCATATTGGTAGATGCAAGGGGCCATGTATTGGGATGGCTGATGAAAATGAATACAATCAAATGATTGAGCAAGTGATTAGATTTTTGAGTAGAAAAGACAATGCTATAATAGAAAAATTAGAATTAGATATGAAAAATGCTTCGGAAAATTTGAATTTCGAATTAGCAAGCATTTATAGGGACAGAATACAAGCTCTATCAGTTTTGATTGAGAAGCAAAATATGTCAAATCCTGATTTAATAGAGGAAGATATAATAGCAATTGCAAGAGGAATTGAAGAAATTTTGGCACAAGTATTTTTTGTAAGAGAAGGGAAAATAATAGGCCGTGAGCACTATATATTGGAAGACAATCTATCAACAGAAAGACCAGAGATAATAGCTTCATTTATTAAACAATTTTATTCAGGCGCAAATTTTATTCCAAAGGAAATCATTGTAGAAGAAGAGATTTCCGATCAGATTTTGATAGAGGAGTATCTTTCTAGTTTAAAAGGCGGCAAAGTTAAGATAACAGTACCTAAACGCGGAGAAAAGTACGAATTACTTGACATGGCAAAGAGAAATGCAATCGATATGCTCGACAAATATGGAGATAAATTTTTAAGAAAGCACAGAGAAAATTTAAAAGCATTGGAAGAATTGCAATATATTTTAAATTTGGATGAAGCCCCAAGCAGAATAGAAGCCTATGACATTTCTAACATCAATGGTGTTGGAAATGTTGGTTCAATGGTTGTCTTTGAAAACGGAGAAGCTAAAAAAACCGATTATAGGAGATTTAGAATCAAAACAGTAAGCTATCAAGATGACTATAAGAGCATGGAAGAAGTCTTAAAAAGAAGATTTTTAAGGGGAATGGAAATTAATAAAGATGAAAACAAGACAAATTCTTTCTCTATATTTCCGGATATAATTATGGTTGATGGTGGCAAAGGCCATGTTAACATGGCCGAATCCTTGCTTAGAGAGTTGGGAATAAATATAACAGTATGTGGTCTAGTCAAAGACAATTTTCATAAAACCAGAGGTATCATATATAAAAATCGTGAAATACACTTGGACAAAGACAGCCTAGCTTATAAGCTGATATACAGAATACAAGATGAGGCACATAGATTTGCCATAAGTTATCATAGGAGCCTTAGATCAAAAGATATGTTTCAGTCTGAGTTAGACAATATTGAGTTAATAGGAGACAAGAGGAAGATTAGCCTGATGAAATATTTTGGAAGCATCTCAAGAATAAAGAATGCCTCAGTTGAAGAACTTAAAAATGTTCCTGGAATGACTCAAAAAGCTGCTGAAAATTTATACAACCATTTTAACAAGGAGGAAAAACAATGAAAAAGAAATTGTATTTATCAGATACAGATAAGAAAATAGCAGGAGTGTGTGGGGGCATAGCTGAATACTTTGAGGTGGATTCAACATTAATCAGGCTAGCATGGGTATTGATAACGATATTTACAGCTTTTTTCTCAGGTATTATAGCATATATAATTGCAGCATTAGTAATACCACATAGGCCTATAGAACAACCATATTGGGAAGATGACAAAACTAAGGAGGAATAATTTTTGGAATATGTCGCTCTTTTAGATATTATAAAGGAACTAAACTTGAGAGTTCTCCACGCTTCAAAAGACATTGAAAAAATAAAGATCAGCACTACTGAGATAAGTAGACCTGGTTTGCAAATGACCGGATATTATGAGAAGTTTGTGCCTGAGAGAGTACAAATTATCGGCAGTGCTGAATGGCAATATTTATCAGACTTAGGAGATGAAAAAAGATATCAAGTCTTAGATGAATTCTTAAGCTATCCCATTCCAGTGCTCATCATTTCTAGAAATTTGCCTGTATTTGATGAGCTTGTTGAATTGTCTAAGAAACATGATCGAAATCTTGTCATTGGGAATAAAGCTACATCAAGTATTATTAACGATTTAGTCAATTTAATCAGTTTAAGGCTTGCACCTACTATCACCTTACATGGCGTAATGATGGAAGTATATGGCATTGGAGTATTAATAACAGGCAAATCAGGAGTTGGAAAATCAGAAACTGCTCTTGATCTTATAACAAGAGGTTCGAGGCTTATAGCTGATGATTTAGTAGAAATAAAAAGGGTAGATGACACATTGAGAGGTAGCTGTCCTGAAATAATTAGATATTTCTTGGAAATTAGAGGCATTGGGATTATCGACATTGAGAGGATATATGGAATTGGCGCTGTTAAGCAGTTTGACTATATAGATTTGGTTGTTCACCTAGAAGCATGGGATGAGGAAAAAGAATATGACAGGGTTGGCTTAGAAGAAGAAAAAATAGAAATACTTGGCATAGAAGTGCCCAGAGTTGTTATTCCAGTAAAAACTGGTAGAAATATTGCGATGATAGTAGAGGTGGCTGCAAAAAACAACAGACAGAAAAGATTAGGTTATAATGCTGCAGAAGCTCTAAATGAGAGAGTTAAAAAAAAGATAGAAGAGAGAAAATTCTTTCATTTAGAAGAATAGCTATTGCTTATTAAATTCGGCAAAAAGTTGACATTAATACAATATTTTAATATACTGAATGTGACGATAATTAGTAAATAAATATATAAATAATATCAAGGAGGTAAATATAGATGGGTAGAATTATGAAGACCATGGATGGCAACGAAGCTGCTGCATATATATCTTATGCATTCACTGATGTTGCAGCAATTTATCCAATCACACCATCTTCAACGATGGCAGAGCATGTGGATGAATGGGCAGCCAATGGTAAGAAGAACATATTTGGGCAAAAAGTACTAGTAACAGAAATGCAATCAGAAGCGGGAGCTGCAGGTGCGGTTCATGGGTCATTACAAGCAGGTGCATTGACGACTACATATACAGCATCTCAAGGACTATTGCTAATGATTCCTAACATGTATAAAATGGCTGGGGAATTGTTGCCAGCAGTATTTCATGTATCAGCTAGAGCTATTGCTTCTCATGCATTAAGCATATTTGGGGATCATCAAGATGTCATGGCGGCTAGACAAACTGGATTTGCATTATTAGCTTCAGGGTCTGTTCAAGAAGTAATGGATCTCGCTAGTGTTGCGCACTTATCTGCTATTAAAGGGAGAGTTCCATTTGTCCATTTCTTTGATGGATTTAGGACAAGCCATGAGATTCAAAAAATTGAAGTTCTTGATTATGAAGATTTAGCTAATCTAATAGATTATGATGCATTAAAGGAATTCAGGAATAGGGCATTGAACCCAGAGCATCCAGTAACTAGAGGGACTGCACAAAATCCTGACATATATTTCCAATCAGTTGAAGCGTCAAATCCATATTATTTAGCTATTCCAGATGTAGTAAATTCATACATGCAAGAAATAAATAAATTAACAGGAAGAGATTATAAGCCATTTAACTATTATGGAGATCCAGAGGCTACTGATATTATCGTCGCAATGGGCTCAGTAACAAAAGCTTGTGAAGAGACTATTGATTATTTGAGAAGCAAGGGAGAAAAAGTAGGGCTAATTGAAGTTCACCTTTACAGACCATTCTCAGATAAATATTTCTTTGATGTATGTCCAAAAACAGTTGAGAGAATTGCAGTTTTAGACAGAACTAAAGAAAAAGGATCACTTGGGGAACCACTATATTTAGATGTAAAATCATTATTCTACAATAAAGAAAACAAACCACTTATCGTCGGTGGAAGATATGGGCTTGGGTCGAAAGATACAACTCCATCACAATTACTAGCAGTTTACAAAAACTTGAAGAGCGATAATCCAAAGAATGGGTTCACAATAGGCATAGTAGATGATGTTACTAATCTATCCTTGGATGTTGATGAAAACATAGAGACAGTTGCTGAAGGAACAATCCAATGCAAATTCTGGGGATTTGGTTCTGATGGTACAGTTGGAGCAAATAAGAGTGCTATAAAAATCATTGGCGACGGCACTGATATGTATGCTCAAGGGTATTTTTCATATGACAGTAAAAAATCAGGTGGGGTAACAATATCTCACTTAAGATTTGGAAATAAACCTATAAGATCAACATATTTAATTACTGACGCAGATTTCGTATCATGTTCAAAACAATCATATGTATACAGCTATGACTTGTTGAGAGGCTTGAAAAAAGGTGGCACTTTCCTTTTAAACACTCTTTGGGATAGAGATGCTTTAGAGGAAAATTTACCTGCATCTATGAAGAGATATATTGCTCAAAATAATATAAATTTCTATACTATCAATGCAACAAAAATAGCATCTGAAATTGGTTTAGGCGGAAGAATAAACATGATCATGCAATCAGCTTTCTTCAAGCTATCAAATGTTCTTCCTATTGATGTTGCAGTTGCTAAGTTGAAAGAATCAATCGTAGAAGAGTATGGTAAAAAAGGCGAAAAAATTGTTCAAATGAATTTCGAAGCAGTAGATAGAGGAATATCGGCACTAGAAAAAATAGAAGTTCCAGAATCATGGAAAGATGCTTTTGATGAAAATGAAGGGAAAAAAGATGTTCCAGACTTCATTAAAAATGTTGTAATACCTATGAATAGACAAGAGGGCGATGATCTACCTGTAAGCACATTTGTAGGAAGAGAAGATGGAACTTTCCCAAATGGGACAGCAGCATATGAGAAGAGGGCGATAGCGGTTGATGTACCTCACTGGATTAAAGAAAATTGTATTCAATGTAATCAATGTTCATATGTTTGCCCACATGCTGTAATAAGACCAATTTTAGTTGATGAAACTGAAAAAGGGAAAGCACCTGAAACATTTGAA
This sequence comes from Tissierellaceae bacterium, assembly GCA_018434075.1. GTDB lineage: Bacteria > Bacillota > Clostridia > Tissierellales > Tissierellaceae > Soehngenia. The sequence goes on along the minus strand of JAHDQA010000008.1, from coordinate 16,436 downwards.
ACTATTAAGCCTATTGGCAAAGGCTTTGACGGACTTGAGTACAGAGTACAAGTATCTGTTCTAGATTGTACAGGTTGTGGAAACTGTGCGGATGTATGTCCTGCAAAAGAAAAAGCTCTAGTTATGACTCCATTTGAAGAAGAATATGAAGTACAATCTAAGAACTGGGATTTTGCAATGACTGTAAAAGAAAAAGGAGAATTATTTGACACAAATTCACTAAAGAATTCTCAATTTCAAAGACCATTATTAGAATTCTCTGGAGCATGTGCAGGATGTGGAGAAACTCCTTATGCAAAACTCGTGACACAATTGTTTGGAGATAGAATGATGATTGCAAATGCAACAGGATGCTCATCAATTTGGGGAGCAAGCGCACCATCTACTCCATATTGTACAAATCAACAAGGCAAAGGTCCTTCATGGGCTAATTCATTGTTCGAAGACAACGCTGAATATGGCTACGGAATGGCAGTTGCAAATCGAAAGATTAGAGAAAAAATAAAATTAGCAATGGAAGAATTCCTAGAATTAAATTTAGATACTGATCTAAATGAACATTTTAGAGCTTGGTTAGATGGAATGGAAGATGGCAAAGCATCTAAAGCAGCTGCCGGAATGATTCTACCAAGATTAGATGCTAAGTTTGATAATGCTAGAGCAAATGAGCTAATCAATACAATAAAAGAGTTCAAAGACTATTTGATTAAGAAATCAGTTTGGATATTTGGTGGAGATGGATGGGCTTATGATATAGGATTTGGTGGACTTGACCATGTATTAGCTTCAGGTGAAAATGTAAATGTACTAGTATTTGATACAGAAGTATATTCCAACACTGGCGGTCAATCATCTAAATCAACTCCAACAGCTGCAGTTGCTAAATTCGCAGCATCAGGCAAGAAAATCAGGAAGAAAGACTTAGGAATGATTGCTGCAACTTATGGATATGTATATGTAGCTCAAATAGCAATAGGAGCTAACATGAACCATGCATTAAAAGCAATAAAAGAAGCTGAGAGCTACGATGGGCCATCATTGATAATTGCTTATGCTCCTTGCATTAACCACGGAATAAAAACTGGAATGGGCACATCCATTAGACAAGAAAAACTAGCTGTAGAAACAGGATATTGGCATTTGTACAGATTTGATCCTAGATTGAAAGAAGAAGGGAAAAATCCTTTTGTTCTCGATTCTAAGGAGCCAACAAAACCATTCAGAGAATTCCTTGACTCAGAAGTAAGATATACTTCATTGAAGCTGACATTCCCTGAAGAAGCTGAAATTTTATTTAAAGCTGCTGAAGAAGCTGCGAAAGATAGATTGGAAACATATAAGAGAATGGCAAGAGATTAGTTTAAAAAACATGGTAAGAGTTCTTACCATGTTTTTTTTAACTTGATTTAATTAATAAATAAATATAAATATGTTATAATACTAAAGATATATATTATAAAAATCATAAGGTGGAGAAATATGATAGACTATATGAATTTATTTAGCAAATATTCTTTTTCTGATATAAGGTATAACGAGTTGATGAAAAATCATACCTCTTTTAAAATTGGTGGGCCTGCGGATGTATTTATCATACCAAGTTCTATTGATGAACTAATAAATGCAATTAAAATTGCAAGGCAAGAGGAAATCCCATACTTTATAATGGGAAATGGCACCAATTTATTAGTTAAAGATGGTGGAATAAGAGGAGTTGTGATTAAAGTAAATAGCAGCATAGATAAGCTAATGGTTGAAAGTGAGAAAATAACAGCTCAGGCGGGAGCTCTATTGTCTAGCATATCAAAATTTGCATTAGAAAACAGCCTCACTGGCATAGAATTTGCCTCTGGAATTCCAGGGACTGTAGGTGGCGCAGTTATGATGAACGCAGGAGCTTACAATGGAGAGATAAAAGACATTGTTTCAAAGGTGACGGCTTTGACTAGAGACAATGAGATAGTCACATATACAAATGAAGAAATGAATTTTGGATATCGAAAAAGTAGAGTCATTGAAGAAGAATTAGTTGTATTGGAAGTTGAGTTTTCTCTAAGAAAAGGAGATTATGAAGAAATTTCTAATAAGATGCAAGAATTAAAAGATAAGAGAACATCGAAACAACCATTGGAATTGCCTAGTGCTGGTAGCACTTTTAAAAGGCCAGAAGGCCATTTTGCTGGTCAACTCATAGATGAAGCAGGGTTAAGAGGTTTACGATATAAAGATGCTCAAGTTTCTCAAAAACACTGTGGATTTATAGTGAATTTGGGGAATGCAACTTATAAGGACATTTCAACGCTCATTACGATAGTACAAAAAACTGTCAAAGATGTGCATGGAGTAGACTTAGAGCTGGAAATTAAAGTTGTTGGAGAAGACTTATAATGGAAATAATAGGTGATTTTCATACTCACACAATATATAGCAGTGGTTTTTTAATAAAAGGAATGCATGCAAAATCAACAATAGAGGAGAACGTGAAGTCTGCTTATGAAAAGGGACTCCGAACAATTGTAATCAGCGAACATGGGCCGTCTCATTATCTATATGGAGTGAGAAAGAAAAATCTCAAACAAATAAGAGATGAAGTAAATAGGTTAAATGAAATATATTCAAAAAAAGGGTTAACTGTACTCATGGGATTAGAATCAAATATAATTGGATTAAACGGGCAAATAGATGTAGATGAAAACATTATCGATATGTTAGATATTTTATTGATGGGCTTTCACTATGGTTCAACCCCAAAGAGTATTGGAGAGGGCGTGAATTTGTATTTTAAGAGCCAAATATCCAAGATATCAGGATGTAAGCTCGATGAAATTACAGATATGATAACACAATCTTACATCAGTGCAATTAGAAATTATCCTGTTGATATAATTACTCATCCAGGCGCTAAAGTGAAGTTGGACATTCTAAAATTAGCTAAAGAAGCTGAGAAAAGAGATGTTGCATTGGAGATAAATTCAAGGCATGGGAATCTAAATTTAGAAGACTTAAAGCTTTTAAGAAATACAAATGTTAAATTTTATATTAACAGTGATGCTCACAAAGCTGAAGAGGTCGGAGATTTTAAACTTGGGATGGAAACATTTTTGTCTTCAGGGTTGAATAAAAAAAGAGTAATTAATGCTATATAGAGGTGAGATATATGGAAATAGTAGTAATAACAGGTATGTCAGGCGCAGGAAAATCGCAAGCTATGAAAGTTATGGAAGATATGGGATATTACTGTATGGACAATTTACCTCCACAATTGCTATCAAAATTTGCTGAGCTGACATATAAATCTACAAAACACATCGACAAAGCATGTGTAGTTGTAGATATAAGAGGTGGAGAATTCTTCAAAAGTCTTTACGAAGAATTAGAAAAACTTTCAAATATGAAAATAGATTACAAAGTTGTATTTTTAGATGCTTCAGATGAGGTTTTAATCAAGAGGTTTAAAGAGCTGAGGAGACCACACCCTCTTAATTCGCAAGGCAGCATTATTGATGGAATCAGAGAGGAAAGGGAAGCATTAAAGGATATAAAATCAAAGGCAGATTATATAATCGATACATCTAATCTTAACTTAGGAATGCTAAAAGCAGAGATGACTAAGATATTTCTAAAGGGAGAAAAACGTGAGAAAATAACTTTAGTAATAGCATCTTTTGGATTTAAGAACGGCATATTGCTCGATGCTGACATGGTATTTGATGTGAGATTTATACCTAATCCTTATTATATTCCAGAGTTGAAAGAGCACTCTGGAAATGAGAAGATGGTTAGAGATTATGTGTTCAAATGGCCACAGACAAATATATTCTTATTGAAAACAATAGATTTAATAGAATTCTTAATTCCATATTATATAGATGAAGGGAAAAGCCAACTTGTGATAGGAATAGGTTGTACAGGAGGGAAGCATCGTTCAGTCTCTATAGCTGAAGAATTAGCAAATGAATTATCAGAAAGAGGGCATAGTACTATGCTTTATCACAGGGATTTAAAATAGAGGGGCAAGGATTATGGGGAAAAGCATTAATCAAAATAATAAAAATATAGTTGCGATAGGTGGAGGCACAGGATTGTCTGTGCTTTTAAGAGGCCTTAAAGAGAAAACACAAAATATAACTGCAATTGTAACAGTAGCTGATGATGGTGGTGGGAGCGGACGCCTTAGGGAGGACTTAGGCATGTTGCCTCCAGGAGATATAAGGTCTTGCTTAATTGCTTTAGCTAACACGGAGCCTACTATGGAAAAACTATTGCAGTACAGATTTAAGGAAGGCAGTTTAAAAGGACAGAATTTTGGCAACCTATTTCTCGCAGCAATGAATGAAATTCATGGGAGTTTTGAAAAAGCTGTTGAAGAAACTAGCAATGTTTTAAAAATTACTGGCAAAGTTTTACCTGTGACTTTAGATAATATTAGATTGATTGCTGAATTAGAAGATGGGTCTATAATCGAAGGGGAGTCTAAAATACCGTTGCTTTCAATTAAAAAGAAAAGCAAAATTAAAAGAATTAGAACAAATCCTGAAATATCATATCCTCTAAAAGACGCTATTGATGCAATTTTAAGTGCAGATATAATTATCTTGGGTCCAGGAAGTTTATACACTTCAATCATACCTAATTTACTTGTAAAAGATATGGTGGATATAATAAATAATTCAAAAGCCAAGGTAGTATATGTATGCAATGTAATGACGCAACCAGGCGAAACGGATGATTTTGGAGTAAAAGACCATGTGGAAGCCATTCTGAATCATAGCATTAATGGATTCATTGACTACTGTATTGTAAATAACGAGGAAATTCCACCAAATATATTATCAAAATACATAGGCGATAAAGCAAGACCTATTTATCCCAAAGATGCAGATATTGCCTATCTTGAAGAAATAGGAATAAAAGTAATAGCAGATGATTTCATAAACATCAAGGATGACCTAATAAGGCATAACGCAAAAAAGCTATCAGAAACAATAATTGGCTTAATATAACATTGCCTTAAACTAAACATTTTTACAATTTGATGACCTTTTAGTGTATAATTAAAGTATTAAATGTCTAGATTTGAGGTGAATTTATGTATGAAGTAAGTAGTGGAGGAATCGTTTTTTTTGGAAATAGCATCTTGTTGTTAAAAAAATACAATGGAGATTTGGTTCTTCCAAAGGGAAGAATAGAAATAGGAGAAACTAAAGAAGAGGCTGCTTTACGCGAAGTATACGAAGAGGCAGGGGTTAAAGGCGAGATCATAGCTTATGTAGGGCAGGCGCAATATGAATTCAGAAATTTAAGGCACAATGAACAGGTTCATAAAACTGTACACTGGTTTTTGATGAAAGCAAACAATACCCATTGTCAGCCACAAAGGGAAGAAGGCTTTATAGATGCGAATTTTGTCCACATGGATAAAGCAGTAAAAATAGTTAAATACGAAGATGAGTTAAAGGTCATTCAAAAGAGTATTGAATACATGAAAAACATGGGGTGATGCAATGTCATTTTCATCAGAGGTTAAAAATGAGATTTCACATCTACCAATAGAAAACGACTGTTGCGCTTTAGCAGAGTTAGCATCGTTAATAAGAATGAGTGGATCAATAAAAATTAGTGGGCATCATAATCTAAGTATTATTTTCTCTACTGAAAACGCAGCTATAGCAAGGAGAATATTTTCTGTGTTAAAGGGGATTTACAACGTAGATGTTGAAGTCTCCGTAAGAAAGAATAAACAGCTAAAAAAGAACAATAACTACTTAGTAGCAGTGAACAACTCTAAAGTTGTTACAGATATTTTAATCGACACTGGATTTATAGATGAAGAGGAATACAATATATTTAAACCAAATTATGGAATTCCTAAGAATATAGTTGAGAAGAGATGTTGCAAAAGGAGTTATATTCGTGGTGCTTTTTTGGGTGGAGGTTCAATGAGCAATCCTGAAAAGACTTATCATCTCGAATTTGTCAATACAGAGTATTTACATGCAAAAGATTTACAAAAATTGATAAATTCTTTTGGATTGAACTCTAAAATCATTAAACGAAAAGAAGCTTTTATTGTTTACCTAAAAGAAGCCGAGAAAATATCAGATATTTTAAATATTATTGGTGCACATCAAGCTCTTTTGAAATTCGAAGAAATCAGAGTACTAAAAGATGTCAGAAATAATATTAATAGAATCGTCAATTGTGAAACAGCAAATTTAGAAAAAACTGTAGAGGCTTCTATGAGACAAGTTGAAGCGATCAATATTATTAAAGAAAAAAAAGGATTAAACTATTTGCCTGAGCAACTAAGGGAGATAGCTGAAATTAGATTGGCTCACCCAGATGCCACGCTAAAGGAAATAGGGGAAAAACTAAACCCACCTATTGGCAAATCCGGAGTAAATCATAGATTCAAAAAAATTCAGGAAATAGCAGATGAACTTAAGGGGTGATTTTGTGATAAAAAAAGATTTAATTCTTATTAACGATGAAGGATTGCAATTAAGGCCAGCTGCAATATTTGTAAAAATAGCCAATAAATTTGAAAGCGAACTTGAAGTAGAGACTATGAACAAGAGAGTAAATGGTAAAAGCATCATAGGGATAATGTCATTAGGAGCTTTTAAAGGAGAAAAAATAACTCTAATAGCTAAAGGAAAAGATGAAAGCGAATTAATTGATAAACTAACCACAGCAATTGAAAGTGGCTTCAGAGAGGTTTGATAATATGAAATTAATTGTTATTACAAATAATAAAAAAGTATACAACAAATACAAAGATATTTTAAATGTTGAATATTTGGAGAACAAGAGCCATTTTGATGTTTTGAGATTCACTAGAGATAAAATACACATGGGGCATAAACTTCTATCTCACCCATTATCAGGAAGCGTAAAGCCAAATGAAACACCATACAAGAGCATATTGATTTCTGAGAATAAAGGGAAAATAGATATGAATGGACTTAACATAATCGAAAACAGCATTTCTACATATGAAAAATTTGAAAAGATAAGCAAAGTACCAAATTGGAATGATGAAGTTTTGGATGATTTTATGGTAGTAGACTTATCATTAATAGAGAACACTATAAACAATATAGAATTCATTGAGATAATTGATTAAGGTGGTATGATGGATACAATGAAGTTTACACATTTACACGTGCATACAGAATACAGCCTCCTTGATGGAAGCATTCGAGTAAAAGAATTAGTTTCCAAAGCAAAAGAATTAGGTATGGAATCTGTAGCTATTACTGATCATGGCGCTATGTTTGGCGCTGTAAATTTTTATAAGGAAGCCAAAAAAAACAACATAAAACCCATTATTGGAGCAGAAGTATATGTAGCCAATGGCAAGTACACTGATAAAAATGCAAAGGACAAAAAGCCTTATCATTTGATACTCTTAGCTGAAACTAATAACGGATATAAAAACCTAATGAAAATTGTTTCAGAAGCTTATATAAATGGATTTTATTATAAACCTAGAGTTGACTATGAAATTCTAGAAAGATACCACGATGGCATAATCGCTCTATCAGCATGCTTAGGAGGAGAAGTGCAGAGCCTATTACTAGAAGGCAATTTCGACAAAGCTAAAGAAGCAATAATAAAACACAAGAGTATATTTGGAGAGAACAACTTTTTCTTAGAACTTCAATATCACGGATTAAAAGAGCAACTAGATGTGAATAAGAAACTTAGAGAATTCAGCAAACTATTAAATGTACCTTTAGTAGCTACAAATGATGTACACTATTTAGAAAAAAAAGATGCTCATGTCCACGATGTTTTATTATGCATTCAAACAGGAAAAACTGTTTCCGATGTCGATAGGATGAAGTTTCCCTCAGAAGAGTTTTACTTTAAATCTGCTAAGGAAATGATAAATCTATTTGAAGATGATCTAGAAGCTATAGAAAATACAAATATAATCGCCGATAGGTGCAATGTGGAATTGGATTTCGGCACATTGCATTTGCCTAAATATGAAGTGCCAGAAGGGTACACCAATGAATCGTATTTAAGAGAACTAAGTGAAAAAGGGTTAAAAGAAAGGTATAAGACAATAACTGAAGAGATTAAGAACCGTTTTGACTATGAATTCAGCGTAATTACACAAATGGGGTATGTTGACTATTTTCTTATAGTCTGGGATTTTATTAAATTTGCAAAAGACAATAAAATAATGGTAGGACCTGGTAGGGGTTCAGCGGCAGGGAGCATAGTTTCCTACTCTTTAGATATAATTGATATAGATCCACTTGAATATGGGCTTATATTCGAGCGATTTTTAAATCCAGAAAGAATTACAATGCCGGATATTGATATTGACTTTTGCTATGAAAGACGTGAGGAAGTAATTGAATATGTCATAAAAAAATATGGAGCTGATAAAGTTGCTCAGATAGTCACATTTGGAACTATGGCAGCAAGAGGTGCGATAAGAGATGTTGGACGAGCAATAGACATGCCTTATAGTGAAGTCGATTACATAGCTAAACAGATTCCAAATGAATTGGGCATAACAATAAAAAGGGCTTTAGAAATCAATAAAAACTTAAAAAAGGAGTATGACAACAACATACAGGTTAGAGAGCTGATTGACTTAGCAATGGCAGTAGAAGGATTGCCTAGACATACATCAACTCACGCAGCTGGAGTTGTGATATCTAAAGAACCTATCACTGAATATGCTCCTTTAGTCAGAAACAATGAATCAATAGCAACACAGTTTACAATGACTGAACTAGAAGAATTAGGGCTTTTAAAAATGGATTTTTTGGGTTTAAGAACGCTAACAGTGATAAGAGATGCAATAGAGCTTATTAAGCAAAATCACGGTGTAGATATAGATATATCTCGTATTGACTTCAACGATAAAAGAGTATTGGATATGTTCGCAAATGCTGAAACTTTGGGTATATTTCAATTTGAAAGTCCAGGTATGAGAGCATTTTTAAAAGAACTGAAAGCAAATGTATTTGAAGATTTAATAGCCGCAAATTCTCTTTTCAGACCAGGCCCAATGAGTCAAATCCCAACCTTTATTGCTTGTAAACACGATCCATCATTAATTCAATACATTCACCCAAGCTTAGAATCTATATTAAATGTAACCTATGGATGCATAGTTTACCAAGAGCAAGTAATGGAGATTGTTAGAAAGCTTGGAGGATATTCTTTCGGAAGGGCTGATTTAGTAAGAAGAGCCATGGGAAAGAAGAAAATGGATGTAATGGAAAAAGAAAGGCAAAATTTTATATATGGACAAACAGACGAGAATGGAAATATAATTGTTAAGGGAGCAATCAGAAATGGTATCGATGAAAAGACAGCATCAAAGATATTTGATTTGATGGTTGACTTTGCCAATTATGCTTTTAATAAATCTCATTCTGCTGCTTATGCAGTAATTGCATATAGAACAGCATGGCTAAAAACATATTATCCTGTTGAGTACATGGCAGCTCTCATATCGTCTGTCATGAATAACACCTCTCAAGTTAGTCTGTATATAGAAGAGTGTAAAAGACTAGGTATAGAAATTAAGCCACCAGATATAAACTATTCTTATGGGAAATTCTCGGTAGAAGGCAATTCTATAAGATATGGGCTTTCAGCTGTCAAAAATGTTGGAGAAAACATCATTGAGGCTATTGTAAAAGCAAGGGAGGAAGGCAAATTTCAAAGTTTAACTGACTTCATTGAAAGAATTTACAAAAAAGATAAGACATCTGTGAATAAAAGAGCTGTGGAAAGCCTTATAAAAGCAGGAGCTTTGAAGTCCCTAGGCGGCAATAGAGCACAATATCTTGCAATATTTGAAAAAACAATAGATGGTATAAGTAATGACATAAAGAAAAATATTGATGGCCAATTTTCATTATTTGAAGCTACCAACGCAAGTTATGACGACGAGCTTCCACAATTAGCAGAGTTTCCAACTAATATATTGCTTCAAATGGAAAAAGAAATGTTGGGTATCTATATATCAGGACATCCATTGCAACCTTATGAAAGAGAAATCAAATTGTTATCAAACCTAAAAACAGCTGATATAATGACAGAAGATTTTGATGATGTAATAAAAAATAACGAGATTAGAGATGGAAAACAAGTATGTATAATTGGGCTAATTACAGACAAAAAAAACAAGGTAACAAAGAATAACAACATGATGGCATTTTTCACGTTGGAAGATTTGTATAGTTCGATAGAATGTATAGTCTTTCCTACTGTTTTTGAGAAGTATTTCAATGAGATTTTTGAGGATAATATTGTTCTTGTTGAAGGAAAGCTTTCAATTTCAGAGGTTGAAGATCCAAAGATAATTGTAGATAAAATTTCACCAGTAAAAAAAATGAATTATGATAAAGTTTACTTGAAAATTGACGATATAGAAAAAAAGGATATATTAGAGAAAGTAAAGGAAATATTACATTTATATCCTGGTAATATTCCTGTTTATATTTACTTTACCAGCAACAAAAAAACTATTATAGCAGATAGGAGTTTATGGATTGATGGCAATTCAACTGAGGCATTCGAAAAATTAAAAGAACTTATAGGCAATGACAATGTAAAAATTAAATATTAATTTTAAACAATAAATTTATTTATAGGAGGCAATTATGAAAACAATAGGTGTACTAACAAGTGGTGGAGATGCTCCAGGAATGAACGCAGCGATAAGAGCTGTGGTAAGGACTGGACTTAATAATGATTTGAGAATATTGGGAATTCAAAGAGGATATGATGGATTAATTAATGGTGCCCTAGATGATATGGACAGTGAATCAGTTGCAGATATTATTCATAGAGGTGGAACAGTATTAAGAACTGCAAGAAGTGAAGATTTTATGACACCAGAAGGCTTTAAGAAAGCTCTAAATGTGATTGATGTTTACAATATGGATGGATTGATTGTACTTGGAGGGGATGGGACTTTCAGAGGAGCTCAGAAACTTTCAAACGCTGGAATACCAACAATTGGCATACCTTGCACTATTGATAATGATTTGCCATACACAGATTATACAATAGGTTTTATGACAGCAGTAGAGACTGTAATCGAAGCCATTGGCAAATTAAGAGACACTTCTTCATCTCACGGAAGGGCAAATGTCGTAGAGGTTATGGGGAGAAACTGTGGAGATATAGCACTCTATGCTGGCCTTGCCGGTGGAGCAGAGAGCATAATCATACCAGAAATAGGGTATGATGAAGATGCTATATGTAGAAAAGTATTAACAGGTAAGAACATGGGAAAATTACATCATATAATTGTGTTAGCAGAAGGTGTAGGAAACTCATTTGAATTAGCTGAAGCAATAGAAGAGAAAACTGGAGTGGAAACAAAAGTAACAGTATTAGGCCATGTTCAAAGAGGTGGATCTCCTAGCGCTTTCGATAGAATATTAGCAAGTCAAATGGGTAAAAAGAGTGTAGAACTGTTGCTACAAAATAAGTCAGGAAGAGTTTTGGGCACTAAATGCAATGAAATTATAGACCTGGATATTGACGAAGCACTTAATATGAAAAGAAAGCTTAATAGAGAAATGTATGACACAGCAAATATTCTATCCCGATAAGGAGGGTTTTTATGAAAAGAACCAAGATCGTCGCTACTATTGGACCTGCATCCGAATCTGAAGCAGTTATGAGAAAACTTTTCGAATATGGCGTAAATGTATGCAGACTTAATTTTTCACATGGAGACCATGAGGAACATAAAGGAAGGATAGATACCATTAAAAAACTAAGGCATGAGATGAATTTGCCCATTGCCATAATGCTTGATACTAAAGGGCCAGAAATCAGACTAGGAAAATTTAAAAAAGAGCAGGTAGAGATTCAGAAAGACCAAGAATTTACTCTTACAACTAGAGAAATTGAAGGAGATGAACACATTGTAAGTGTAAGTTACAAGGGAATGCCTAAAGACGTCTCAGTAGGAGATATTATTCTTATCGATGATGGATTAATAGAATTTAGAGTAGTAGAAATAACTGATACAGATATTATCATGAAAGCTTTAAATAGTGGAGTGCTGAAAGATCATAAAGGAGTAAATATACCTAATGTAAATATAAACCTACCAGCATTGACAGAAAGAGATATAGACGATATCTTATTTGGAATAGAAAATGGAGTAGACTATATTGCAGCTTCGTTTGTAAGAAGAGCATCAGATATTAGTTCAATTAGAAAAGTACTTGAAGATAATGGAGCAGCAAACATAGATATAATTGCAAAGATTGAAAATCAACAAGGGTTAGACAATATAGATGAAATCATAGTTGCTGCTGATGGGATAATGGTTGCAAGAGGGGACTTAGGCGTCGAAGTTCCAACTGAAGAAATACCTCTAATACAAAAGAAATTAATAAGAAAATGCAATATCGCAGGAAAGCCTGTAATTACAGCTACACAGATGCTAGATTCTATGATTAGAAATCCTAGACCTACAAGAGCAGAAGTCACAGATGTTGCAAATGCAATAATCGATGGATCGAGTGCTGTTATGCTATCAGGAGAAACAGCTGCCGGACAGTATCCAATAGAAGCGGTTAAAACAATGTACAACATTGCAGTCACGACGGAAAACGCATTGGATTATGAAGCAATTGCTAAATTAAGAAGTCAGGATAGCGAAATAACGACGACAAATGCAATTAGCAAAGCCACAGTTACAACTGCTCAAGATTTAGGAGCCAAAGCTATAATAACAGCGACTTCATCAGGCTATACTTCAAAAGCCATATCAAAATTCAGGCCAAAAGCGCCGATAATAGCAGTGACTACAAACGAATCAGTACTAAGAAAGTTGTCGTTAGTATGGGGAGTTATTCCTATGCTTACTCGAAAATCGGATTCCACTGATGAGGTAATAGAATTATCCGTAAAGACTGCATTAGATGCTGGATTAGTTAAAGAAGGAGATTTAGTTGTCATTACTGCTGGCATTCCAGTTGGAGTAGCAGGTACGACAAATATGATAAAAGTTCATACCATAGGGAAAGTTCTCTTACAAGGGACAGGGGTAGGAACTAAAGTTGGTACAGGAAGAGTTGTAATTGCTAACACAAAAGAAGAATTGCTTGCAAAATTTGTTGATGGAGATATAATTGTATGCGAAAAATCTTTTGAATCAATGGAAAGCTTTATGAAAAGAGCATCTGCAATAGTCTGTGAAGAGGAAGGACTTTCTTCCCATGCGGCAGTTATGGGCCTTAATTTAAATATCGCTACAATAGTTGGAGCTAAAAATGCCACTAAATTGCTTAAAGATGATGATATAATAACTGTTGAGAGCGCCACAGGTCAGATATACAAGGGACAAGCCAAAATATTATAAATGTTTATAAATAAAAGCTGCAAGAAATATTTCTATATGGCAATTTCTCTTGCAGTTTTATTTTTTTTTGAAACAATAGGTAAAATTCAAAATTAACTAAAATTATAGATTTTTTTATTTAATAAACTTGTTTAATCATTAACCTGTGCTATAATTTAATTAACAAGGATATGAATGGAGGGAAAGTATGTCTACGATATCAAATTTCAAACTAGAGAATATCACAAAAAACAACAAGATTTTCAACTCGCTTAGAACAACTTTGGAAACTGCTTTTTACGGAAACAATGTGGAAAACGTTACTTCGGTTAGCGAAGCTTATAAACTAGCTTACAATTCTCCTGGGACAATTGCTACTGATATGCCAGTTTATAAACCTGAATTAATAGGTCTACCAGAAGATGCAAGAGTTTTGCTTTTTAACGATGGTGCTGTCACAGGTAGATTTGCAGGGGCAAGAGTCATTATTGGAGAACCAAATGTTTCACTTGATGAATATTCAACTATTGCAAGAGAAGCAGTATATCAAACTAGATATAAAAAAATGTACCACGCTCAAGTAATTATCGGATTAGACCCCGATTTCATGGTGCGTGCACACTTGCTTTTACCAGAGAAATACGAGAACATAATGTATTCATGGCTTTTAAATTTCCAATACATAACACAAGAAATCATGAATATGTATGAGAACTCCAAAGAATATCCTGAAGGTGATATCTATGTTGTGGCAGATCCTGATTATGTTCCAGAAATACATAAGGATGGATTAGCTTTATTTGATCCAGAACATAACTGTGCACTATTATTGGGCATGAGGTATTTTGGAGAATACAAAAAAGGCACTCTGACATTGGCATGGAGTATAGCAAATAGAAATGGATTCGCTTCTTGCCACGGAGGTATGAAACGATACAATTTTAATGATGGAAGTAAATATACAGTAGGAGTATTTGGACTTTCTGGATCAGGAAAATCAACCTTAACCCATGAAAAACATGATGGGAAGTACAATATAACTATACTTCATGACGATGCTTATGTAATTTCAGTAGAAGATGGCTATTCTGTAGCTCTTGAACCTTCATATTTTGATAAAACTCAAGATTATCCAACTACACATCCTGCCAATAAGTTTTTGTTAACTGTCCAAAACTGTGGAGTTACATTAGATGATAACAACAAGAAAGTCTTAGTAACTGAAGACATAAGAAATGGAAATGGCAGAGCTGTCAAATCGATACTGTGGGCAGATAATAGAGTGAATAAAATCGATGAACCAGTAGATTCAATTATATGGTTAATGAAAGATGCTACTTTACCTCCAGCATTGAAAATCAACAATCCTGTATTAGCTTCAGTCATGGGTGCGACATTGGCAACTAAGAGAACAACTGCAGAGAGGTTGACTAAAGGCACAGATATGAATGCTCTTGTAATTGAGCCATATGCAAATCCTTTTAGGACATATCCTTTGAACGAAGATTATAATAAATTTAAACTTCTATTTGAAAAGAGAAATGTAGATTGTTATATTTTTAATACAGGCTCTTACAAAGACAAGAAGATACCAAAAGAAGTTACTCTAAAGATTCTTGAGCAGATAGTCACAAGAAAGGCAGACTTTAAAAAACTAGGTGGATTTAAAGATATAGAGTATGTAAAAGTAGAGGGCTTTGAAGTGATATTTGATAAAGATTATCTTGATATGTGGCAAGGGTCAATAAATTATAGAAGAGATTTTGTAAAGAAAGTTGAAGTTGAAAAAGAGGGACTTGACAGATTGCCACAAGAAGCATTAGATGAACTGGAAAATTTGGAAGCACAATTAAACTTGATGAAATCACAATTATAAAAACATGCACTGCCATTTTAGGCAGTGCATGTTTTACGTGACAGTATACAATTTTATGATATGATATAGATAATAATAAAGAAAAGTAGGTGTAGTATCTTTTAAGGTTAAATCCAATGCTGATAAGCTTGCAGGATAATAATAAAGAAAAGTAGGTGTAGTATGTATTATTTAGGGAAAAAGCAGAATTTAAAAATAAAGAGGTTGACGAAGTTTGGAGCATATTTAGGTACTGAAGATGACGATAAAGATGTGTTGCTGCCTATCGCACAAATACCTGAAAACATGAAAGTTGGAGATATCATTGAGGTGTTTGTGTATAAGGATTCAAAAGATAGGCCAATAGCTACTACAAACACTCCAAAAGTCCAAGTAGGCCAGATAGCAAAATTAAAGGTAGTGAGCGAGTCTAAAATAGGATATTTTTTAGACTGGGGTTTAGAGAAAGATCTGTTCATGCCATTTAGTGAGACTTTAGGCAAAATTGAAGTATTTAATGATTACTTAGTAGCAGTTTATATTGATAAAAGTGAGAGAATAGCCGCTACAATGAGAATAAAAGACTACTTGAGCGCAGATTCTCCATTTAAAGAAAATGACAAGGTAAAAGGCACTGTGTATGGCGTTAATAAGGATATTGGCGTTTTTGTTGCAGTTGAAAACAAATACGATGGACTAATAAATAAGAAAAATGTATATGGTATTTATGAAATTGGAGATGAGATAGAAGTAAGAATTAACAAAATACTTGATGATGGGAAATTAGATCTATCACCGAGAGAAATGGCTTATATACAAATAGAAGAAGATAGTCAAGTCATATTAAAAAAGCTTAAAGAAAACAAAGGGTTTTTGGCTCTAAGTGATAAATCCGATCCTGAGCTTATTAGAAAGACATTAGGTATGAGCAAATCTGGTTTTAAAAAAGCAATAGGCAATTTATATAAAAAAGGCATTATTGAATTAAGCGATAATGGAATAAAGATAAAAAACAACACTTTAAACAAATAAATCATAAAAAAAAATTGACAATATTTTAATCTGGATATATATATAAAAACAAATAGAATTAATGGTAGTGTAAAAAAAGATATGAAAACAGAAAAATACTTTTGATATGTTTTTAAATAAGATTTGACTAAATTATATACTAAAAAAGGGCATAAGTATAGTGTGGAATTTGATAACGGCTTTTAATATTAAGTTTTCAAGGTT
>JAHDQA010000078.1 GCA_018434075.1 Tissierellaceae bacterium | reverse complement strand
ATGTAAAAATATACTAAACGTAATAAATAAATTTTTGATTTTTACGAAATCTAATCAACTTAATTTTAATCTAAAAATAGTTTTAAATTTAGTCAAATTCCTTAATCTGGAATGATGAAACACAAACTATTTCACACTACCTTTTCTGAAATTAATTCCTCTTTTAATAATCGATTTAACATTCCTATTTGTAAACTATATTTTTCTATATTATTTTTTAAGAATTTATATCCTTCTGGAGTAAATAGAATATTTGCTACTGTTTCTATATCCCCTTCTCCTTTTATATCTTTTAAAATTATCTTTATTTTCTTCCAAAGTGATCTTAACTTCTTTTTCATTGAAAACCTCCAATCTTATCTATAACTTTTATATAACTTCCCTAAACTTTCTTTGACCACCTATAGGTGACAACAACAAACGCCTATTTATGGGGGTTTTCATCATTTCTGACCACCTAAGCTGACACAAAACCCTAATTCCGACCACCTATCTTTATTCTTTCAACCCACGGCACTGCCGGGGGATGTAGCTGGAAGGTGGAATCTTTTGACCACCTTCCTTTATCCTGCACTAAAATCGATAGTGTAGTTTAACTGAATATTTGCTTTTTAAAATCAATATTCTTATTATTAATATCACTAACATCAGTTACTGCCAAGGTTCCAACATCCCCCAACATCTTGCCCAAATTTGATTTTCATCCCCCTCCTCGACTAATTACCCTATATACCAATTCAAATGGTATACAGGGCGAAACAGGGCTACACTTTCAGGGTCAACAGGGACGTTAGTTTGAGGACTTAGGGAGTAGCCATTTTATCGTCCCTAATATCCCTATTTCTAAAAATTTCAATCAATCTTTTACCATTGCTCTTACGGATAACAACAGAGATTGAACGTTCTTCAAGTTCCATTGTATTTTGTAATATCTTTTTACTAAGGCTCTTTGGAGAAATATTATCACCCCTGTTTTTAGATAGTTCCTCTGCTAATTCTGTAGGAGTTGATTTGTGATATTCTTTGTCTTTCATAAAGTCAGAAAGAAGAATAACAATATCATCTATTAGAACATCCTTATTTATAAAACTATCTGTTACTACTTGCCAAATATTATCTTCATCTCTTTTTAATTTGATTTCTCGATAGTCAATATCTCTACCAACACAAGATAAAGTTGCCACTTTACTTCCTCTAGATTCTTCAATTAGGATAAAACTACTATCTACTGCTCCTTGAATTCCAGTAGTACCAGAGATACGATTAAAGGGGTCTTTATCATACTCTTTTCTTAAGTGATGGATGAGTAAAATAGCTATGTCATATTTATCTGCTAGATTTTTTAAGATTCTTAAGTCACCATAGTCATTAGCATAGTTATAATCCTTAGATGTATTTCTTACCATCTGCATAGTATCAATGATAATTAATACAGTATCTGGATTTTCTTTTATGAAGTTTACTATTCTTTCTTCTAGGTCACCTCCTAGCATGGCATTTTCTGCACAGAAGTTTACCTTATAACTTGCTTCATCTGTAATATCAAATAGTCTATTTTGAATTCTTATTTGACTATCTTCAAAGCAAAGATAAAGGCTAGTTCCTTCCTTAACCTTGTTTCCCCAAACCTCCTCTCCTTTAGCTACTGCAACTGACAACCACAAAGCCAGCCAAGACTTTCCCACCTTTGGTGATCCCGCCAGGATATGAAGACCTTCTGACAGCAAGTTTTCAATGATGAAGTTAATTGGTTTTAATGGCATGGTCATTAAGGTTTCACCATCAATGGTATTAAATCTTCTTTTCATTCTTTTCACCTCCTTACTTGTTTCCACACTTAGAGGTTGATTTACGAAGTCTAAATTTGAAAAAATACGGAAAAAGCAACCCTCATATTTTTGATTGTAAAGAAGGTACACAAATATATAGATAACCAAAAAATGATACAGAGATTATAAAAGTAATATTAGAAGTAATAGGAAAAAGAAAATTTTATTATACGCATGGCAAATGAAGCTTTTTACTAAATACATGACGCAAAACGACTGTTATACATCAGGCTGCAAAATCACGTCTAAAGGAATCATGGTACATTCGACGGCTGTGCCGGGTGTAATGGCGGCTGAGTGGTTTTCCCGTTGGAACAAATCTTACAAAGCCGGTGAAATAAACAGGCAGGTATGTGTTCACGCTTTTGTAGACGATAAAGAGGTTTGGCAATACTTGCCTTGGGATCATCGCGGGTGGCATGCAGGAGGATCCGCAAACAATACCCATATTGGCTTTGAAATCTGTGAACCCGCCGGGTTTTCGTATAAATCCGGGTCGGTAATGGTGGGTTATGATGCAACAAAGCAGGAAGATTATTTCCATAAAGCATGGCAGAACGCGGTTGAACTCTGCGTTATGCTCTGCAAGAAGTACAGCCTTAATGAAAATGACATCATCTGCCACTCTGAAGGGTATAAGCTCGGTATTGCCAGCAACCATGCTGATGTGATGCACTGGTTTCCCAAGCATGGGGAGAATATGGACACTTTCCGTAAAGAAGTAAAAAAAGCTCTGGAGAACAGTACAGATATCAATACTGATATTGGAATTGGAGATATGGTGGAGTTTAAGGTTAGTGTAAAGAATTACTACCCCGGCAGTGTGGAAGTTCCAACGTGGGTCAAAAATGACTATTACCACAGGGTCACACAGACTTTATACAAAGGCAAGCCGGTCATAAAAGGCGGCAAAGAATGTGTATTGCTTGGTAAAAAGGTTAAGAAATCCGATGGTCAAGAAATCGCAGGCATAAATACTTGGGTAGCAAAAGAAAACCTTGTAATTGTAAACAGCATTCCTGATAACAAGGGCAATAGAACCTATACAGCGCAAAAAGGCGATACCTTATGGAGAATAGCGGAAAAAGAACTCGGTAGAGGAACAAGATATCCGGAGATTAAGAAACTCAATGGCCTGACTTCAGATACTATTTACCCCGGACAAGTTCTGAAATTGCCGGAATAACGATAAAGGACAGCCAATCGCGGCTGTCCTAAGTCTTTATAGGAGGTGCTTGAATGATAGAGGCGGCTAATCGTTTACCATATAACCCGCAGGAAACGAACTATACAAAGATAACACAGGAGGAAATTCAAAGAGAGGTTGATTACTGGCGGGCGTACAAAATTCTGCAGAGGATGCTTAAGGCAGGACTGATTTCAGAAGAAGAATTCAACAAAATCGACAAGTTAAATCTTAAAATCTTTTCTCCAAGTACGCACAGCTTATGGCCTAATTAGCTTGCTATTAGCGGCACACAGAGGTAACATGTCACATGCCCAAAGGAGGTGAAAACAGTGAGAAAGGTAACAAGGATTGATGGAAACAATGCTCTTCAAGCTTTCAAACCAAAGGTAAGAGTGGCAGCTTATTGCAGGGTTTCAACCGATAGTGATGAGCAAATGGCAAGTCTGGAAGCACAAAAGGACCATTATGAATCCTATATAAAAACAAATCCTGATTAGGAATTTGCAGGGATTTACTATGATGAAGGCATATCAGGCACAAAAAAGGAGAACCGAACTGGACTTTTAAGGCTGCTTGCAGATTGTGAAAACAAGAAAATTGACTTTATTATAACCAAGTCAGTCAGCAGATTTGCCAGAAACACAACCGACTGTATTGAGATGGTGAGAAAACTTACCGATCTCGGTGTTTTCATCTATTTCGAGAAAGAGAATATAAACACGCAGCGCATGGAAGGCGAATTGGTGCTGACAATTTTGAGTAGCCTTGCAGAAAACGAGTCATTATCCATTGCAGAAAATAGCAAGTGGTCTATCAGGCGCAGGTTTCAAAACGGAACATACAAGATTGCATATCCTCCCTATGGTTATGATTATATGGATGGAAAGCTATTTATCAATAAAGAACAGGCTGAAATCGTAAAGCGGATTTTTTCTGAAGCTTTGGCAGGTAAAGGTACACAGAAAATTGCAGATGGGCTAAATTTGGATAAAATCCCAACAAAGAGAGGTTCGCATTGGACAGCGACCACTATCCGCGGTATCCTTAGCAATGAAAAATATACTGGGGATGTCCTTCTGCAAAAGACCTATACAGATGAGAATTTTAAGCGACATTATAATCATGGGGAAAAGGATCAATACATGATAAAAGCTCATCATGAAGCCATCATATCCTATGAGGAATTTGAAGCTGTCCAAGAGATATTAAGGCAAAGAGGAAAAGAAAAAGGTGTAATTAAGGGAAGCAGCAAGTATCAAAAACGCTACCCTTTCTCAGGGAAAATCAAATGCGCAGAATGTGGCAGCAGTTTTAAGCGTCGAATTCATGGCAGTGGTAATCATAAATACATTGCCTGGTGCTGCACAAAGCATATAAAGGACGCTTCGGCTTGTTCAATGAAATTTTTCAGGGAGGATGCGATCCATCAGGCATTTGTTGTCATGATGAATAAGCTTATTTTCGGACATAAGTTCATTCTAAGGCCATTGCTGCAAAGCTTAAAGAAGACAAATTACTCAGATAACATAACAAAGATTCAGGAGATGGAAGCAAAAATCAAAGAAAATACAGAGCGAGTTCAGGTGATTATGGGACTTATGGCCAAAGGATACCTGGAACCCGCTCTTTTTAATACACAAAAAAATGAGCTGCTTAAAGAAGCAGCCATATTAAAAGAACAAAAAGAAGCCATAAAACGCGCAATCGATGGGAGTCAGACTATCCTTGTTGAGGTTGAGAAGCTTCTTAAATTTGCAACGAAAGCTGAAAAGCAGATTGATGCATTCGATAGCAGAATATTTGAGGATTTTACCCGCGAAATCATTGTGTTTTCACAAGAAGAAATAGGTTTCAAAATGAAATGCGGGTTGAACTTAAGGGAAAGGTTGGTGAAATGATGAGCCATATACCTTTTGGATATACCATTAAAAACGGCAGGGCTGTCGTTAATGAAGAGGAAGCAGTTAAGATTGAGAAACTATTTGAGGCTTATCTTTCCGAGCTTTCTTTAACTGAAGCGGCCAAAAACGCGGGTATTAAGCGCTGCCATACATCTATTGCAAGAATGCTGACAGATAAACGGTATGTAGAGGATAAATTCTATCCGACCATTATCAGCAGGGATACATTCGAAGAAGTACAACTGGAAAGACGCAGGCGAGCTGAGGCACTTGGCAGGATTTATGAACATAAAGGAAATGAAAAGAAATGCCTAAATTTTAGGTTTCATGCTTCAATGCCAGATAATCTATATGATGATCCATTTCAGCAGGCAGAGTATGCTTATAGTCTTATTAAGAGCGAGGTGATTTCAGATGGCAATCAGGAATGTTACGGTAATCCCTGCTCGTAAACGGATTGGAAATAGTGCAAAGGCTGAAGAATTGCCTAAGCTTCGGGTAGCAGCCTATTGCCGCGTATCTACGGACAGCGAGGAGCAGGCAACCAGTTATGAAGCGCAAATTGAGCACTACACAAACTACATTAAAAGCAATCCGGAATGGGAGTTAGCTGGCATATTTGCGGATGAAGGGATTACTGGAACCAACACGAAAAAGCGTGAAGAATTTAACCGGATGATAGAAGAATGCATGCAGGGCAAAATCGATATGATAATTACGAAATCTATCAGCCGGTTTGCAAGAAATACGCTGGACTGCCTAAAGTACATAAGGCAGCTTAAAGAAAAAAATATTCCAGTTTACTTTGAAAAGGAAAATATAAACACATTGGATTCCAAAGGGGAAATCCTGTTGACCATTATGGCGTCTTTGGCACAGCAAGAAAGCCAATCGTTAAGCCAGAATGTAAAACTGGGTATTCAGTACCGATATCAGCAAGGAAAAATCCATATCAATCACAACCGGTTTCTTGGCTATACAAAGGATAAGGATGGCAACTTAGTTATCGTACCTGAAGAAGCTGAGATCGTCAAACGCATTTACAGAGAATACCTTGAAGGTTCCAGTATGTTGCAGATAGCAAGAGGTTTGGAGGCTGACGGAATTCTGACGGGTGCAGGCAATCCCAGATGGCATACCAGCACAATCAATAAGATTTTGAGGAATGAAAAATACATCGGTGATGCACTGCTGCAGAAAACCTATACAGTAGATTTTTTATCGAAGAAAAGGGTACCCAATAACGGTATAGTTCCACAATACTATGTAGAAAACAGCCATGAGCCTATAATCCCGCGTGAAATTTTTATGCAGGTTCAGGAGGAGATGGTGCGTAGGGCTAATTTGCAGGCTGGAAAAAGCGGCAAAAGACGAGTTTATAGCAGCAAGTACGCATTATCCAGTATTGTATATTGCGGAGAATGCGGAGACATATATAGACGGACTTATTGGAACAACCGTGGCAAGAAGTCTACGGTATGGAGATGCGTTACACGATTGGAAGAGGGGCCTAAAGGTTGCACATCAAGGACAATTTCGGAGGAAGACCTCCATTCCGCAGTGGCAGAGGCATTTAACCAGGTTCTTGGCGGTGGAGAATCGATGATTACGATTTTGTGGGAGAATATTGAATCAGTGGTCTGCGAGAGCAATGAACAGGCCATTGCCAACATTGAAAAGCAAATGGAAGAGAAACAGATGGAACTCATCAGCTATGCTAATTCTGGCAAGGACTATGAAAAACTTGCTGATGAAATACAGGACCTTAGCGAAAGAAAGCAAGCCATCCTTACGGCGGAGGCGGAAAGCCAAGGTGAAAAAGACCGAATCACAGAGATGATGGAGTTTATAGAAAACCACGCTGACCAAAGCCTTGATTACGATGAAGAGTTGGTAAGGCTCTTAGTTGAGAAGGTAACTGTATTTGAAAACAACGTGGTTGTGAGGTTTAAGTCGGGAATTGAAGTAGAAATATAAACATAGCTTAAAGACGGACCGTCAATCAGGAGATAAATCATCGTCTTGGTTGGCGGTTTTCTCTGGAATAGCAATAAGGTTTACATTATTTCAAAAGAGTAATCGAATCTGTATCGAATAGTATAAGCCCATCTTTCCTCATTTTTGCCAACTCACGAGATAAAGATGTACGTTGAACTCCGATTCTTTCAGCAAGCGCTTTTTTGGTTATATTTAATTTGATGTGGTTAGAATTTTGTTTTTTACTTTCGTAATTGAGATAGTTCATAATGCTTTCGCGTATTGTTTTATTGATATAATGCTTTATCTTATCTCCAAGAATGAATGCACGGTCGGAAGTAAGTTCCAAGTAAGTTCGTAAAAAGATAGCATTATTACAAAACAATTCAAACAATGCTTCTCTATCAATTTCCAATATATCCGTGGGCAATTGTGTTGATACAGTCATAGGATAATAAGGGCTTTTTGAAAATAATAAGTTTCCGCCTAAAATATCATCTTTGTAAAACGCTGAGATTGTAAGCAAATTTCCAGATTCGTCAATGCGATCTACAACAACCTTGCCAGATAAGATTATTTCTAATTTAATGCATGTTTCTCCATCAAAATGAACAACGCTACTTTTCTTATAAGACGTGACTTTAAACTTACCATTTTTGAGGTTAGTAAGTATATCATCATCTGATAAAGATTTTATCAATGTAGTACTTTTGATTAAATTAATATTCTTAGTCATATAGAATCTCCCATGTGTTACCAAGGTAACACCTTTTTTAATATTATAGCGTTATAATATTAAAAATTCAATAAATGATGGGGGAATATTATGAAATTTATTATTAATGCAATACGTATTTTATTTTTTGCACTATTCATATTTTTATTACTTAACGGTAAAATGATGCTTTGGCTTGCATTATATGCGGTAAGTCTCTTAGTAGCATTGCTATTTGGCAGAGTATATTGTGGTTATGTTTGTCCGATGAATACGTTGATGATTCCAACAGAAAGGCTTTCAAAAAAGCTAAAGCTACAGACGGATAAGTATCCCAAGTGGCTTGGCTCTGGAAAATTTGCATGGTTCGCATTGG
This sequence comes from Tissierellaceae bacterium, assembly GCA_018434075.1. GTDB lineage: Bacteria > Bacillota > Clostridia > Tissierellales > Tissierellaceae > Soehngenia. The sequence goes on along the minus strand of JAHDQA010000078.1, from coordinate 8,217 downwards.
TGGGTAGCGTAGCAATAATGTTGCTTGCACAAAAATTGTTACATAAAAATATTCCCATCCTACTCATTTGGTTAGCTGTTTCGGTGCTTATAACACTTAGATATAAGCCGGCAGTATTTCATAATCTCATTTGTCCGTTTGGGCCGCTACAAAAAGTTTTTGGAAGATTTGCTAAGTTTTCAGAAAAGGTAAATAAAGAAAGTTGTATTGGGTGCAAGCTTTGTGAGAAAGTTTGTCCTTCCGAAGCAATAGAGGTTAAATCAACAGATAAAAAGGCTGAAATTGAAACTTCAATGTGTTTGCAATGTACTAATTGTCAGCAGGTGTGCCCGAAGGATGCTATTCACTACTCAAAATAGATATAATAGATATGATTGTTTTGTATTGTGACTAAGTTACATAATAATATTAAATTTATGATATAATTTAAATACTAGGAGGATGATAAAATGATTGAGCAAGTATATAAAATATCAACTGGCAATGAGAAAGCAGTAGAAAAAGTTATTTATGATGAGAACCTTCATTATCTACACATGGTTTTTAACAAAGATGAAGGGTTGCCAGAGCATTTTTCAAATTCTAATGTTTATATGACGGTAGTAAGAGGTACACTTTCTATTGGCCTTAATGACCAGGAAATTCATAAGTATTCCAATGGTACTTTACTGAAAATACCTGTAAACACAAAGATGAACGTTAAAAATTTTAATGATGAAACGTTGGAATTGATTGTTGTAAAAGCACCAGCCCCAACAAAATAAGATAAAGCAATTAGAAAACCTATATCGGCAATAATGATGACCGTCACTTGAGGAATTTCCTTGATTGACGGTTTTTTTTGAATTTTCTATTAAATTTACTCAAAGGTTATTGACATATGCCATAAACGTAGTATAATAAGAATAGATGGCATATGTCATAAACCATAAGGAGGTGAAAAACATGCCGAGAAGAGACGGAACCGGCCCAATGGGTGCGGGATCAATGACTGGAAGAGGATTAGGGCTTTGCACAGGTGCTAATGCAGTTAAGTACGGAGCTGGTCTCGGAATGGGATTAGGTCTTGGACTTGCTTGCAGACGTGGTTTCGGTCGTGGCTTTGGTAGAGGATTTGCATTTAACCAGACCTCCTCAAAAACACAAAAAGAGCTGCTGAACGAACAGAAAACCATGTTGCAAGATCGACTCGAAGTTATTGATAAGCAATTGGAGAACCTATAATGAGCATCAGAAATAACCGGAGGACGCTCTGGTTATTTCTGATTAGAATGGAGGTGATGAATTATGGCGAGACCGATGAAGTGGAGAAAAGTCTGCTGCTTACCTAAGAGTAATAAATTCGGACCTCTTGATTCGTCTGCCGACGCAGAAAACCATGTAAATATGACTGTTGACGAATATGAAACCATAAGGCTTATCGATTTGGAAGGCTTCACTCAAGAAGAGTGCGCCAAGCAAATGAATATTGCTCGTAGCACCGTTCAAGGCATTTATATCGAGGCCAGAAAAAAGCTGGCTGAATCTTTAGTAAATGGAAAGGTGCTTTTGATTGAGGGTGGCGAATACCGGCTTTGTGAAGGGTTGGGAAATGGTTGTGGTCGTGGCTGTCATAGACATAGGCGTGGAGGGCGCTTTGCAAATGAGCAGGATTGAGGTAACTGAGTATATATTTTGAATTAGTAAAAGAACGGAGGATTCTTATGAAAATAGCAATTCCAGTAGATGAGAAAACCTTGGAGTCGAATGTATGTGTATCCTTTGGGCGTGCTCCCTATTTTCTAATTTATGATACTGAAACTAAAGAGAGTATATTTCTTGATAATGGTGCAGCAGCAAGTACAGGCGGAGCAGGAATTAAGGCAGCACAAACAATAGTGGATAATAAAGTGAACGCTTTACTTACTCCCCGATGTGGCGAAAATGCAGCTAATGTGCTCAAATCCGCTGATATTAAAATATATAAAACAGCGGGTATTTCCGCTAAAAAAAATATTGATGACTTCATCAGTGGAAAGCTATCCTTACTCGATGAAATTCATCCTGGTTTTCATGGCCATGGAGGGAACTAAAATGAGGATAGCTGTGCTAAGTGGCAAGGGCGGCACAGGAAAAACACTGGTGTCGGTTAATTTAGCTGCGGCTGCAAAAATATCAACGTATATTGACTGTGATGTTGAAGAACCAAATGGCCACCTTTTTTTTAAGCCCGAAAACATTCAGGAAGAAGAAGTACATGTACGAATTCCAAAGGTGGATGGCAAGCTATGCAATGGATGTCGAAAGTGTGTTGACTTTTGCAAGTTTAATGCCCTTGCCTATATAAAAGATAAACTGATTATATTTGAAGATATATGTCACTCTTGTGGAGGTTGTATCTTGCTTTGCCCTGAGAAAGCGTTAACAGAGAAAGAAAAGGTTATTGGCAAGATCCAAAAAGGAGCTTCGGACCAGGTAACAGTATATACAGGAATATTGAACACCGGTGAACCTTCGGGTATACCAATTATAAAAAAGTTGCTTAATGAGAACAAACCTGAAAGGAACAAGACGATATTTATCGACTGCCCTCCCGGAAGTGCCTGTATAGTCATGGAAAGCATTAAGGATGCAGACTACTGTATATTAGTAGCTGAGCCTACATTGTTCGGCGTTCATAACCTTAACATGGTATATGAACTGGTGAAGTTATTTAACAAGCCGTTCGGAGTTGTTCTTAACAAGTGCCTTGATGGTGAAAATCCATCAGAGCAATTCTGCATAGAAAAGAACATAAAAATTATAGGTCGAATTCCATTTGACAGTGCACTCGGTATGCTAAATTCAAATGCAGAAATCGCTGTAAGGAAAAGTGAAAGATACCGGACGATTTTTTCTTTTTTGCTGGAGGCTGTGAAAAAGGAGGTGCATCATGAAACAACTTCTAATTCTTAGCGGTAAAGGCGGTACTGGTAAAACTACAATAGCCAGTGCTTTTATCAAGCTTTCAAAGGCTAAGGCTTATGCAGACTGTGATGTAGATGCACCTAACCTGCATCTTATAACAAAGCAAAACTCCCCGCCAAAGAAAACAGACTATTATGGTTTGCCGAAAGCCGAGATAGATATCGAGCTGTGCATAGAGTGCGGACAATGCATGCAAAACTGCCGATTTGAAGCTATATCAGCAGACGGGAAATACAAGGTAGATCCTTTTGCCTGTGAAGGTTGCGGGGTTTGCGAGCTTGTTTGCCCTGTTGAAGCTGTGACTTTAAAACCTGCTGTAGCTGGTGAACTGCTGTTATATACAGATGGAGAAAAAGTATTTTCTACAGCGCAGCTAAAAATGGGCAGCGGAACCTCCGGAATGTTGGTTACCGAGGTAAAGAAGCAAATGAAGTCAGCAGCCGCTGATGTGGAGTTTGCCATTATTGACGGATCTCCCGGTATAGGCTGCCCGGTTATAGCGTCTTTGAGCGGTGTTGATATGGTGTTAATTGTGGCCGAGCCATCCATATCCGGAATTAGTGACATGGAGCGGATTATAAATACAGCTGCGAAATTTGGCGTAAAGACGGCGGTATGTATCAATAAGTTTGACACAAATATGCAAAACACAGAAAAGATAGAAAACTTCTGTAAAGGTCAGGGAATTAGCCTTTTGGGTAGAATACCCTTTGATTTGGACGCGGTAAAAGCAATTAATAATGGGCAGACAATTGTTGATATAGACTGTGCCTCAGGTGCAGCAGTGAAAGCAATTTATAGCAAGACAATGGAACTGCTGTTTGAAGAAGGTGGTGGGCTGAGGTCATGATTATCAAAACACTAGTTGAGAATACAGCGCTATCCAAAAACTTCGGCAGCGAACACGGACTTAGCCTTTATATAGAAGCAAATAGTCACAAAATTCTTTTTGATGTTGGCGCTAGTGAGTTATTTCTTGAAAATGCAAAGAAGCTGAATGTAGATATCTCTGAGGTTGATTATCTGATTATTTCGCATGGGCATTATGATCATGGTGGCGGGCTAAGAGCTTTTTTGCGTGAAAACACGAAAGCCGAGGTATTCTTACACCGACTAGCATTTGAAAAATACTATGCTTTGCGTTCAAATGATGAACCGGAGTATATTGGCTTGGATGAAGAATTGAAGCAAAACAAGCGTATTGTATTTACATCAGACCGTTTCTTTGTCAGCAAGGGGGTTCAAGTGTTCTCAAATATTACCAGGAAGGAACCTCTACCAAAGTCAAATGACAGTTTGCTTATGAAACATGACGGCAAAATAGTACAGGATACTTTTGCGCATGAACAAAACCTCATTATAGAGGAGGCAGGAAAGACGCTTTTGGTAACAGGCTGCGCCCATAATGGTATTGTAAATATTCTTGAATACTTCCATGACTTAAAAAGACGTATGCCTAACTATGTGATAGGTGGATTTCATCTTTCCAACCGTTCTGGCGGAAACGAGGTCCATGAAATGATAGATAGAATTGGTAAATACCTGGTGGATACAAAAGCAAAGTTTTACACATGTCATTGCACAGGTATAGAACCATATAACAGGCTTAAAGCTGCCATGGGCGATAGTATTGATTATCTGTCAGCAGGCAGTGAAATAACAATCTAAAATAAAGGAGCTAAGATTATGAACGAAAATTGCAATCAAAGCTGCAGCAGTTGCTCGGAGGACTGCGCAGAAAGAAAGGAAAAGAAAAATGATTTCTCCGTGAAACCACATGAAATGAGCAGCATTAAAAAGGTTATTGGTGTTGTCAGCGGTAAAGGAGGGGTTGGAAAGTCACTGGTAACTTCCATGCTAGCTGTTACCATGAATAGAATGGGGTATCATACCGCTGTTCTGGACGCTGATGTAACCGGGCCTTCTATTCCTAAGGCATTTGGTATCAAGGAAAAAGCCACAGGAAGTGAATTTGGCTTATTCCCAGTTAAAAGTAAGACAGGTATTGATATCATGTCTGTTAATTTGCTTTTAGAGAATGATACCGATCCAGTTGTGTGGAGAGGACCCCTGATCGGAAATATGGTAAAGCAGTTCTGGTCAGATGTTATCTGGAGCGATGTGGATTTTATGTTCATCGATATGCCACCGGGCACCGGCGATGTTCCCCTTACTGTATTTCAATCCATTGCTGTTGATGGGATCATTGTTGTAACCTCGCCTCAGGAGCTTGTATCCATGATTGTATCAAAAGCAGTCAGGATGGCTGAAATGATGAATATTCCTATCGTTGGTTTAGTAGAAAATATGTCCTATTTTAAATGTCCGGATTGCGGTAAGGAACACAAAATTTTCGGCGACAGCCATGTTGACGAAATTGCCGAAAAGCATAATTTAAAAGTGCTTGCTAAGCTTCCGGTCAACCCCAAAATTTCTGCCGCCTGTGATAAGGGTATGATAGAACTTTTTGACGGCGATTGGCTTGATCCGGCGGCAAAAGTATTGGAGGAAATCATTGAGGAAGATAATAAATGAGTGCACATTCAGATTTGGCAAGAAAATTGTTTAAAAAAGGCTACAATTGCTCTCAATCTGTTTTTGCTGCTTTTTGTGATGAAACGGGGCTGGACACGGAAACAGCATTAAAAATTGCATCTTCTTTCGGAGGAGGTATGGGTAGGTTGCGAGAAGTATGTGGTGCTGTGACAGGAATGTTTATGGTGGTCGGCATGAAATATGGTTACACAGATCCATCCAGCAAAAATGCGAAAGCAGAACATTATGAGCTAGTTCAAGATTTGGCAAAACAATTTGAAAATGAAAACGGATCAATCATATGCAGGGAACTGTTAGGTATTTCAATTAAGCATGATAAACCTATACCCGAGACCAGAAATGATAATTATTATAAAAAGCGGCCTTGCGCAGAACTTGTTGAGCAAGCTGCAAGGATACTTGATGAATATATTCAGAGTAAAAGAATGGAGGAGGTCAACTATGATTAAAATTGCTGTAGCAAGTGATAACGGAATGGTGACTGAGCACTTTGGACATTGCGAAGGGTTTATAATTTTTGACACCGAAAACAACAAAATTGTTAAAAGTGAAACCATCGCTAACCCCGGGCATAAACCTGGATTCTTGCCTAATTTTCTTGCCGATCGTGGAGTAAACGTCATCATCAGTGGTGGTATGGGAGGAGGTGCAGTTGACATTTTTAATGAAAGGAACATTGAGGTTATTGTTGGGGCAAGAGGTGATGCCAAAGCAGCAGTAGAAGCATACCTGCAGGGTTCTCTTAAATCTACTGGTTCTGTTTGCCATGAACATGAGCACCACGATGAATGTGGAGAATGAAACAGGACTTTGAATTATAATTTCCTATACTTTGATTATTACACTGTGCAAATAAAAAGACACCGCTTCAGTACAAATACTGACAGCGGTATCTTTTTATTTAATCATATATTTACCCGTATAATCAGTGGTTTTTTTGAAGAGTTTATTGTGGAATACGATTATAATAATTCCGAAAATGATCAGAACCAATGACAGTGCTTGCGATATTCTAAGTCCCGGGACCAGATAAAGACTATCTGAACGCAATCCTTCAATCCAAAAACGACCTAGCCCATATCCGATAAAGTAAGTTGCCAAAAGCTGACCGTTAAACTTTGTCCTTTTGCGGAAATAAACCAGTACAGCAAATACACACAAATTCCACATGCTTTCATAAAAAAATGTAGCTTGATGCCATTCTTCCAACCGTTCTATGAATACAGCATAGGGGAAGAATTGAAGATTTGGGTTTGCAACGAGATTGCCGAAGGCCTCCTGGTTCACAAAATTACCCCATCGACCAATTGCCTGTCCTAGAATTAAGCTTGGTACAACCATATCAACAAGTCGGAAAAATGGGAATTGACTGCGTTTTGAAAAAATAATCGCAGCTATGATTCCACCAATAACTCCTCCATATATAGCAAGACCACCTTCCCAAATAGCAATCATCTTTGTAAAGTTGCCGCTATACTGTTCCCATTCAAATACAACGTAATAAATTCGCGCGCAGATGATTGCGATGGGGAGCGCTAAAAAGAGAAAATCAAAGATTATTTCACTTTTAAGGTTCTGTCTTTTAGCTTCACGACAGGCAATCAAAACACCAAGTAAAACCCCGAATCCAATAATAACGCCATACCATGCAATATTTAAACCATTAATGCCAAATAGGTTTTTTATTAAATATCTATCTATCATAAAATCCGCCTTTCTAATATCAGCGTATAGAGGTAACTTTAATAATAGTATCACGATGAGGTATTTACGTAAACCATTTAAACATGTATATTAGGAAGAAAGGCTTGTTGATATGTTCCTGCGAACGACGATTTTTCAAAAAAGACCGAAAAACCCATTGACATGTTCCCGTAGACGTAAGGTTCAAAAAATCAGTCCAAGACATCAATCCAAGCCGCTCAAGCCACATAGAGTGCGTGGTAGGAATACAGAAGATTCAATAGTAGAATTAGATCATAAAATAGCTAATTATCAACGGAAACGATATGTTGTTATGAAATTTATTCATGACAAAGAACATATCGTTTTTAATGATATTGGGAAGGGCAGAAGAAAAAAGGAAGTATATGATGGGATTGAGGTTATTATAGCTATGAATTAATGTTAAAATTAGAGAAACAACCTAATAATACAAAAATAGGATAATATATTCATTACTTCATTCTGTACTTTTAGGATGGATAAATGAAAGAGTACATTTTAAATGTAATTATAACTTTAAAACTACATTAAATCTATACATTTTGCAAAGGAAAAGTGTACTCGGTAGGGTACACCGGTTTTTGAGTACTTGTGTATCCCCTAAAACAAAGGAGATCACTCTAAACCTAGCTCTTCTTTTAAAATATATCTATTCTTAAGGATTTGTAATTTATCAGGTTTGACTAAAGTCTAGTGAATAATGGACCATCTTCGCATGTTCCAATTATTCAAAGTAATAGAAATACTACTACAATTAATCCCATACTTGAAATTTAACCTCAACCATGTTTTACCAAGAATATATAGGGTATATAAATCATGAATAAGCTAGGACTTATTACCAAGTAAATAGGCTCTCGGAATAGGATGAAGGTTCAGGATTAAAATATTGCAAATTTAATAATAAGGTCCTAGTTTTTCAAAGAAATATTCGATTTAAAAAATGATTTTAAAAAAGTGCATAGCAAATAAACCCAACATTTTGAGTTT
>JAHDQA010000011.1 GCA_018434075.1 Tissierellaceae bacterium | reverse complement strand
TGGTTAATATTCTATCAATAGTTTGATTGATGACTCTAAGTCTAGATATTTCTTTTTGAGTCATATTAAATATCTCCTCTCTCATACTGACATTTTATCAGAATAAATTTAATATGACATTATCATAGAATATCTACAAAATTTTAAAATATCGCTTGACAAAACAACAAAATGACTTTATGATGTATTTAATACATAAAAGCTTTGACGGAGAGAAGTGTTTCAAAGAGATATTTAAAGAGAGTCGGAGGTTGGTGGAATCCGATAATATCCTGAGACAATGTACACTCCCAAGCTAATTTGTTGAAATGTTTTCTAAGTAGACAAATTCGTATTTCCAATGTTACATGGAATAGGACTGTTAGGTCTGAATAAGAGTGGTGACAATTGTCACAATTTGGGTGGTACCACGTGAGATATCTCTCGTCCCTATATATTTATATAGGAACGAGAGATTTTTTATTTTATAAAGGGGGAATTAGAAATGAAAAAAAATTTGTCTATCGCATTATTGCTTGCATTGACTCTTCTAATGACATCTTGCAGCACTTCAAATGATCAAGATCAAATTACAGTAGGCATTGTACAGTTAGCAGACCATCCTGCATTGGATGCGGCAAGAGAAGGTTTTGTAGATGGACTTAAAGAATTGGATGTTGATGTAAAAATAGTATATCAAAATGCACAAGGTGATATCCCAACATCACTATCCATTGCACAAAAATTTGCAAATGATAATGTAGATTTAATCTATGCTATAGCAACTCCTGCTGCTCAAAGCGCTAAGCAAGCAACTAAAGATATACCAATTCTTTTTAGCGCTGTAACAGATCCAGTATATAGTCAACTCGTAGAATCACTAGATAAACCTAATACCAATCTTACAGGTACAAGCGATGAAAGTCCAATTAAAGACCAGCTCCAAATATTCAAGCAATTAAATCCAGATATTAGAAAAATAGGCATTCTCTACAACACAAGTGAAAATAATTCTGAAATTCAAATAAACAATGCAAAAGCTATAGCTAAAGAATTAAATCTCGAAATAGTTGAAAAGGGCGTTTCAAATATAAATGAAATACCACAAGCTATGGATTCACTGGTTAAAGATATAGATGGTTTCTATGCAATTACTGATAATATGATAGCTTCAGCTATAACAGTTATTTCCCAAAAACTCAATGAAAACAAAAAAATTTCTGTTGGAGCTGAAGAAGCACATGTAAAAGGTGGATTGCTAATAACTAAAGGAATTAGCTACTATGAATTGGGTAAACAAACTGCATCAATGGCAAAGAAAATACTAGTAGATGGCTTGACTCCATCAGATATCCCTGTAGAAAAAGCTAAAACTATATCTACTGTATACAATGAAAACACTTTAAAGCTTTTAAACATTGATTTAAATAATGACGCATTCAAAGATGCTGTAGCTGTCAAAGAAGGAGAGATATAAAATGATCAATTTACTAGAAACATCTATTGAGCAAGGGCTTATATTTGCAGTCCTTGCAATGGGTGTAATGCTAACCTATAAAATACTGGACATAGCAGATTTAACAGTAGAAGGAAGTTTTTCATTGGGTGCTTTTGCTTTTGCAAAATTTGCTATATTGGGCTTGAATCCATATGTTTCTACATTTTTGTCATTTGTTCTCGGCATTTTTGCTGGTGGCATAACATCTTTTTTATATATAAAGCTTAAAATAAAACCCCTGTTGTCAGGAATTTTAACTATGACAATACTCTATTCAATTAACTTGAGATTAAATGGAAAAGCAAATGTTGCACTTTTTAATCAGCAAACATTATTCACCGATAAATCTGTTATTTTAATAGTTTTTTTAGTTGCGTTAATTATAAAAATACTATTAGATCAATTTTTAAAGACTGAAATAGGATATTTGCTAATCGCAACAGGAGATAATGAAACTTTAGTGAAATCCCTTGGGAAAAACAGCGATACCTTTAAAGCTTTAGGGCTAATGCTTTCCAATGGCCTAGTTGCATTAAGTGGCAGCTTAATGGCTCAATATCAAGGATTTGCTGATATTACCATGGGGAATGCAATCATCGTTACAGCATTAGCTTCAGTTATAATTGGCGATAGCATAAGAAAAAATTCTTCATTATTCAAATTGACAACTCGTTCAATATTCGGTGCATGTGCATATAAGCTAATCGGTGGAATAGCTATTGATTTAGGTTTAAATCCTACGGATTTAAGAGCTATTAGTGCAATTATAGTGATTTTATTTATTTCTTATAACAATTTTTCATCACAGATAAGTACTCAAATATTCAAATCAAAGATTGGAGGAACTAAATATGTTAGAAATAAAAAAGTTGCAAAAGAGCTTTAATCTAGATAGAGACAGCGAATTAATTGTTTTTGACCAATTAAATTTAAATATAGAAGCTAATACTACCACTGCCATAATAGGTCCAAATGGGTGCGGAAAAACAACTTTGCTGAATTTAATTTCTGGAAATATAAAAGCTGACAAAGGAAATATAATGTTAAATGGCGTAGATATAACAAATGAAGCTGAAGAAAAAAGAGCATCTCAAATAAGCAGAGTCCATCAAGATCCTTCAAAATCAGTATCTTTAAATCTTACTGTTTTAGAAAATTTAGCTCTTGCAGACAAAAAAGGAGAAAAGTTCAATTTAAATAAACTCATTCAAAAGCAGAATAAAGATAAATATATAGAAATTCTAAAGTCTTTCAATATTGGTTTAGAAAACAAAATCAATGAGAAAGTCAAATTTCTTTCTGGAGGGCAAAGACAGAGCTTATCTTTGATAATGGCTTGTATGAAAAACCCTAAATTATTATTATTGGATGAGCACACTGCGGCTTTAGACCCAAAAGCTTCTGCTTTAGTGTTGGAAAAAACTAAAGAATTGATACAAAAAAATAGAATTACTACTTTAATGGTGTCGCACAATATAAGAGATGCTTTAAGCTACTCAGATAGAATAATAATGCTTGATGGCGGCAAAATTGTATTTGACAGGCCAAGCGCCAGCGTCAAAGAGTCTGAGATTTTTGATATATATAAAGAAAAATTAAAAGAAAAGTTTGCATCATAGCCTATTGGGTAAATATCTGATACAGATAATAAATTAGGAGATGATACATTGAAAGAAGTAAAAGTTGTAGGAAATTTAATCGGAAATACTGCTTATAAAATGAACATTGATGGACACGATATAATAACCGATGTGAGCGTTGAAAATGGTGGTAATGACCTCGGGCCAAGACCCAAAGCTCTTATGCTAGCAAGTCTCATAGGGTGTACAGGACTTGATGTAAAGATGATTTTAGATAAGATGAAAGAAAAAGTTGATGATATACAAATTGAAGTAACGGCAACTGCAACAGAAACAGATCCAAAAGTGTATACTTCATTTCATGTGATTTATAAATTTAAAGGTGATGATTTAGATATTGAAAAACTGAAAAGAGCTGTTAAATTGTCTCAAGAGAAATACTGCGGTGTAAGTGATATGCTAAAAATGATAGGACCTGTGACCTATGAAATTGTGATATGAAACTAAACAAATGTTTCATATCACATATTTTTTATAGTAATTCCTTCTTCTTTGTGTTTCTTTAAATCCTACTTTGTTAAACCATCTAAACCATTGAACAAATCCAAGTGGCAATTTTTTATATATAGCTTTGTTTTTAGCTAAAGCCCCATTCGTTAAATAAACTAAAGCTTGTTTTCTCTCCTTAAGCCAATAAATCAATGTTTCTTCCTCTTCTTCATTTAATGAAGCATCTATATATACAATGACTTCTATATTGTATTTATTTAAAATATCAAAAACTTCGCCCATGACAATCCATTTTTCTTCATCATCAGGAAACTCGAAAGGCATAATCAAAGCTTTCAATCCGATTTGGGCGAATTTATCTATGAGGTTTTCATTTTCTTTTATTGTATTCCAATTCCCAATGGCAAAATAATTTTTATCATATCTCTTTTCACTGAGCAAATTTATTATGCTCTTTAATCTCAATTCATCATCAAATAAATCGAAATCTTTAAAATACACACCTTTTGAAATTATACTATCTATTTGCATAGATATATCTTTTAAATCATACAATCTACCATCTTTTATTCCAACAAGTTCTCTGTCATATATATTGTCTCTAAAACTAGTAAATACTTCTATAGTTGATTCATTATTTAAGAAATAATATTTATCTACATCACTATATATGCTCCTATCTGGGAGGTTTACGTTTACTTGATCCTGAATGTTTATGTTATCTACTTTCTTTTTTATTTCATCTAAACTCCTATCCACTTCAATGCCTAATAAGGTTTCGTTAAATTGTTCAATAGGATTTAAATTAAAATATAAGTCTACAAAAGGAAAATCTTTGGTAGGCTTTAACTCTCCTACTATCGCTGTAATACACTCTGGCAATATGTTTTTTGATAAAGTACTGAATTCATTTATAGTACTTTCTTGTCCATAATAACCTTGAAACACAATAAGAGATGGTTTTTTATCTAACAATTCCTTTTTAAAATTATATTTTGTCACAGCTAAATCAATTAGTTCCAATTCACATTTATCTTTTATGTAGTCTCGTAAATTTCCTGCTAAATACGCAAAATCTATAGGTTCTCTTAGTTTTATCAAACTATATTCTTTATCAAGATTACTCAATTCAGTTCTAACTAAAAAAACTTTCATCTCACCATCTCCTCTTATCACTTTGTTTTTTATTATACCCTTTTTTAATAATTTAAAAAATATATTGACATCGAACATTTGTTCGTATACAATGAAATTATGATATTTCAGATTGGAGTCTTTAAACATGAATGATAGAATTGTTTTTCATATTGATGTAAACTCAGCTTATCTTTCTTGGGAAGCAGCTTATAATCTACAAATGGGATCTAATTTAGATTTAAGAGAAGTGCCATCTATAGTTGGAGGGGATCAAGAAAAAAGGCATGGAATAGTCTTAGCAAAATCAATTCCAGCAAAAAAATACGGAATAAAAACTGGAGAAAGTGTATACAGCGCTTTAGAAAAATGTCCCCAACTCATAGTTGTAGAACCACATTACACAAGATATATGAAGGCAAGTAAGGCAATGGTAGATTTCTTGTATGATTATTCTCCATATATTCAGCGTTATTCAATAGATGAAGTGTTTTTAGACTACTCAAATGGAAATTTGCCATATATGGAAGCTGCTGTAAAGATGAAAGAAGGGATAAAAAAAGAATTGGGATTTACAGTAAATATAGGCATCGGTTCAAATAAGCTCTTGGCTAAAATGGCATCTGATTTTACAAAACCCGATAGGATACATACTCTTTTTTACGATGAAATAGAAGAAAAAATGTGGCCTTTGCCAGTAGAAGATCTCTTCATGATAGGCCATAGAACAAAGAAGAAATTGAATTCAAGGGGGATATTTACAATAGGTGAACTAGCTCGTTTGGATAGAGACTATATATATTCTTGGCTTAAAAAGCCAGGCATTTTGATTTGGGAATACGCAAATGGAATAGAAAACTCTGATGTAAGAGCTGATAAATCAAAAGTCAAATCAGTCGGAAATTCAACTACTCTTCCTTTTGATGTAACAAGCAGGGATGAAGCTTTAAAAGTCCTTTTAGGAATTTCCGAAATGGTGGGAATGAGACTAAGAGAGTTGAATATGAAATCTCAAGTTATATCAGTTTCTCTTAAGACAAGTGAATTTTTCTCTTATTCTCATCAAAAGAAATTGTACATTCCTACTTCATCAACAAATACAATATATAAAATGGCCTCTGCTCTCTTTGATGAAATGTGGGACGGAAATCCGCTTAGATGTTTTTCCATAAGTCTATCATCACTTTTAGATGAAAATTTCATTCAATTGTCTTTGTTTGAAGATTTTAATGAAAAAGACATACTATTAGATAAATCCATTGACAACCTTAGAGTCAAGTTTGGACAGGATTCTATAATAAGATCCTCATTCCTTTACTCCGGGATAGACCCTATTATAGGCGGTGTGGTTGCTGAAGAGAGTTACCCTATGATGTCAAGCTATTTATAATATTTTGCGAGGAGATTTATATGAAAATAATTATGAAACCGATTGAAATGATTGCATGGTTCAACAATACAAATTATCCAATTCCTTTGAGATTTAAAATTGAAACTGAGGATAAAACAAATGTTGTTATAAAAATAGATAAAATCATATTTAAAGAAGAAGAAAAAATTGCAGGCAATAGAATGGTCTTATACAGGTGTGAAGGCGTTATTGATAATTTAAAGAGAATATTTGAATTAAAATACGAGCTTGCAACATGCAAGTGGTTTTTATTCAAAATGTAAGCTAACAAAACAAGCATATCTCTCTCCCATCTCCATTATATGCTTTAAATTATATTATTTTCTAACATCTAAGTTTCTACAGGCTACTAAATTTGCCCCAGTGTTTAATATGTTTTCTAGTATTACATCTCCTAAAGATATTGGGGCTTTTACTTTAATTTTGTTTATCTCTTCCATGCATTTAAATATCATATCCTTCGGAATAGCTTTATCAGTTTTCACAGGAAGCAACGGCAGTACTCCACCTTCGACTGCAACAGTAGTCGTTAAAATTCTTCTGGGGTCAGTTACTTCTTGAAGTGCGTAATCTTTACCTCTTAAGCAGGTGTATCCAGTTATTAAATATCCTTTTTCTGTATCTTCAACTTTTATTTCACATCCTAAAGGACAGGCGATACATGTAATGTCTCTAATCATTTTCTTCACCTTCAATATCAACTCTTATACTTCCTTTTACATCCCTTATTACATCACTTTTTAATGGTATTTGAATCATTTCTGAAGGAACTATAATCTTATATTTTTTTTCCTTTAATAATTTATCATCTGTATATATCTTTACTGTTGGATTTCTATATATTTTTCTACTTCTAAAGCATATCAGTGCTCCATTTTCATCATCAAGGGCAATCCTTTGAGGAAGTACATAGTTAAGCTTATCTCCAGCATATACATCTACGTATTTGCTGTTATTTAATTCTCCTCTTACGAATCTAGCTGCATTTCTACCTGCTATTCTACTTTCTCTTGTAACAAAATCCACTATATCATGGACATGTAATACATTCCCGCAAGAAAAAACGCCTGGTATTTCTGTCTGCATATTGCTGTCAACAAGTGCTCCTTTTGTTCTAGGGTCTAAAGTCACTTCAGCTTTTTGACTTAATTCATTTTCAGGAATGAGACCAACAGATAAAAGCAATGTGTCACAGCTTATATATTCTCGTGTACCATCAATCTCATTGAATTTATTGTCAACCTCCGCTATAGTAACTCCTTCCACTCTGCTCTTTCCATGGATTTCTACTACTTTGTGACTGAGTAAAAGTGGTATATTAAAATCATTCAGGCACTGATGAATATTTCTATTAAGCCCACTTGAGTGAGGCATAATTTCAACAACTGCCTTTACATTAGCCCCTTCCAAAGTCATTCTTCTTGCCATTATCAGCCCAATATCCCCTGAGCCATATATTACTACTTCTTTCCCAACAAGGTATCCTTCCATATTGATTAATCTTTGTGCCATTCCAGCATTATATACACCAGCTGGTCTAAACCCCTTAACTCCAATAGCTCCTGCTGTTCTTTCCCTACATCCCATGGCCAATACAACTGACTTAGCTTTAAAATTCATCAATCCTTTTTCGCCAAGAGCTACTACTTCCTTGCCTTTTGATAAATCCATCACCATTGTATTTAAATACACGTCTATATCTCTTTTATAAACTTCTTCAATAAACCTATATGCATATTCCGGGCCTGTAAGTTCTTCTTTAAATTCGTGCAACCCAAAACCGTTGTGAATGCACTGGTTTAATATTCCTCCCAATTCTCTGTCTCTCTCAATTATACACACCTTGTCAGCTCCATTATCTTTAGCTTCAATTGCAGCTGCAAGTCCTGCTGGTCCTCCGCCAATAACTATGCAATCATATTCCATTTAAAGCACCCCTTTAGTTCTACCGACAACAATATTTGAGCCTTGGCTTTCCTTTAAAATCTCTTCTACAGGTATCCCTAGTTCTCTTGAAAGTATTTCCAGTACTCTTGGCCCACAAAATCCGCCTTGACATCTGCCTGAGCCTGGTCTAACTCTCCTTTTTATACCATCTACAGTTCTAGCACCTGCATTTCTATGGATAGCTTCTACTATTTCTCCTTCTGTTATCATTTCACATCTACATATTATTTTTTTATAATTTGGATTTGTCTTCAATATCTCTTCTTTTTCAGCATCGCTTAAATCGTAAAAATGAGGGATAGCTCTTCTTTCTTTGACAAAATCTGTCTTTTTGACTAAATTTATATATTTTGCGACAAAATCTCTAACTTCCTCAGCTATAGCAGGAGAAGAAGCTAATCCTGGAGAATCTATTCCACCAAGATGAAGAATTCCCTTTATGTTTTTAGATTCATATATCAAAAAATCACCTTGCGATATAGAAGCCCTTACACCAGCAAACACTCTTATGGTTTCATTTAGTGCTAAATTTGGGACTAATCTTAATGCGACCTCATCGACTTTATTTATCCCTAAATCAGTAGTTCTCGTATCCTCTTTATCTTCTATTGGATCAGATGTTGGGCCTACAATTATATTGCCATGAACAGTTGGCGAGACAAGCACGCCCTTCCCAGCTTTAGTAGGAGTAGTAAAAATAACATGCTTAACGATATCAGAAACTTTCTTGTCTAAAATTCTATACTCTCCTCTTCTTGGGTTTACACTGAATTCATAATCACCAGCTAGGTTTGCAATTTCGTCGGAATATAGTCCTGCTGAGTTAATCAATATTTTTGTTTGAAACTCAATTCCCTTTTCAGTCCGAACTATAATAGCATCGTCGCCTTTATCTATACCAATAACTTTTTCATCCAAAAATAGTTCTACTCCATTGTCCATAGCATTTTCTATAAAAGCGAAAGTTGCATTAAAAGGGCAAATAATTCCAGCTTCACTGCAGTATAAAGCTTTGGTAACTTCTCTAGAAACATTTGGTTCCATCATTAGTATTTCGTCTTTTTCAATGATTTTTAACCCTTTGACACCGTTCTTTTGCCCATTTTCATATAGCTCTTCAAGTTTTTTCTCATCTTCATCATTAAACGCTAATACTAAAGAACCACACTTATCGAAGGGAATATTTAGTTCTTTTGATAAATCTTCAAACAATCTTGTTCCTCTTACATTAAGCTTCCCCTTTAAAGTGCCATAAGAAGCGTCATAACCTCCATGAACTATAGCACTATTCGATTTACTAGTTCCTTGGCAAACCTCTGTTCCCTTTTCCAGTACTGCTATCTTTAAATTATACTTTGATAGTTCGCGGGCTGTGGCAGCACCTACCACACCCGCACCTATAATTAAACAATCATACATATCCATTACCTCGCTATTTAATCTCTTTCCCAGTCTTTAGACCTTTCTACGGCTTTTAACCATTTACTATATAGTTTTTCTCTCTTTTCAGAATCCATATTCACATCAAAGGTCTTGTCCAATTCCCACTTATTTTTTATCTCTTCTTTGTCTTTCCAAAAACCAACAGCAAGTCCTGCGAGATAAGCTGCACCTTGAGCTGTAGTTTCAGCTATTTTTGGCCTGTCTACAGGAACTCCCAATATATCTGATTGAAATTGCATCAAGAAATTGTTAGCGCTTGCCCCGCCGTCTACTTTCAACCTATTTAGTTTTATTTTTGAGTCTTCTTCCATAGCTCTAATAACGTCTTTAGTTTGATAAGCAATAGATTCAAGAGTTGCTCTGACAATATGTTCCCTTTTTACACCACGGGTTAGCCCTAATATAGCTCCCCTTGCGTACATATCCCAGTGAGGTGCTCCAAGTCCAGTAAAAGCAGGTACTACATAAACCCCATTAGTATCAGGAACTAAATTTGCATAGTATTCGCTTTGTGGTGAATCATAAATTAACCTCAATTCATCTCTCAACCATTGAATTGCAGCACCAGCAATAAATATACTTCCTTCTAATGCGTAATTTACTTTGCCATCTAGTCCCCAAGCAATAGTTGTCAAAAGTCCATTTTCTGATTTTACTGGTTTTTCACCTGTATTCATTAATAAAAAGCATCCTGTTCCATATGTGTTTTTAGCCATGCCTTCTTCGAAACATGCTTGACCAAAAAGCGCTGCTTGTTGATCTCCTGCATCACCAGCAATTGGAATATTTGCTCCTCCAAATGTTCTTTCATCTGTAGTCCCATATATTTCACTTGAAGGTCTTACTTCAGGTAGCATTGATTTAGGTATGTTAAGTATTTCTAATAGCTCATCATCCCATTCAAGGGTATTTATGTTGTAAATCATGGTACGAGATGCATTTGTATAGTCGGTTACATGCACTTTGCCTCTAGTTAAATTCCAAATAAGCCAAGTGTCCATTGTCCCAAATAGTAAATCTCCTCTTTCAGCTTTTTCTCTAGCTCCTTCTACATTGTCTAGAATCCATTTTATCTTTGTTCCGGAAAAGTATGCATCTATGACAAGCCCTGTTTTTTCTCTAATTAGCTCTTCATATCCTTTTGCTTTTAATTCTTCACATATATCCGCAGTCCTTCTACATTGCCAAACAATTGCATTGTAAATAGGCCTTCCTGTATTTTTGTCCCAAACTACTGTGGTTTCCCTTTGGTTAGTAATACCTATAGCTGCGATTTCATCTGGTCTTATCCCATTTACTTCTAGCACTTGTCTTGCCACACCACTTTGAGTTCCCCATATTTCCATAGCATCATGTTCAACCCAGCCTGCTTTTGGATATATTTGAGTGAATTCTTGCTGTGAAACGCCTACAATTTTACCTTCTTTATCGAACAATATTGCTCTACAGCTGGTAGTTCCTTGGTCAAATGCCATTACATAATTTTTCATTTTATTCCTCCATTCTAATGGTAAATATATTGATATTATTATATATTATATTAAACTCCAAAAAGCACTTTAAATAGCAACGCTCCACAAATTCCGCCTAATATTGGAGCTACTACTGGTATCCAAGCATATCCCCAGTCAGATCCACCTTTTCCTTTTATTGGTAGAACAAAATGCGCTATTCTTGGTCCTAAATCTCTTGCAGGGTTTATAGCATATCCAGTAGGTCCGCCTAGTGATAAGCCAATAGCAAAAATTAGAAGTCCTGTAATAAATGGAGCTAATCCTGGCGATATTTCGTTCCTACCTATAAATAAAATGCCAAACAACAGTACAGCTGTTCCAATGAATTCGCTTAAAAAGTTTGCAAATGTGTTCCTAATTGCTGGTGCTGTTGAAAATACCCCAAGCTTTGTTTCTGGACTTTCAGTTTTTTCCCAATGTGGCAAATATGCAAGATAAACAATACACGCTCCCAAAAATGCACCTATAAGCTGTGCTGCTATATAGGGTAGAACATCACTCCAAGGAAAAGATCCTATGACTGCTAATCCAATTGTAACTGCAGGATTTAAATGTGCTCCACTGATGTCACCTACAGCATATACTGCCAATGCAACTGCAAGCCCCCATGCAGCCGTAACAACTATCCATCCTCCATTCTCAGCTTTAGAATGTTTTAAAGAAACTCCAGCTACAACTCCTCCCCCAAATATAATTAGAATTGCGGTTCCGACTAATTCTGCCATAAATGTTGACATATATACCCCTCCAATATTTATTTATATAAAGGCAAAAAAATAGAGAACCCTTCAACGGTTCTCTCTCTTCTTTTACCCTTGATATACAAATGAAGAAATTTTGTAGAATTAAAGCTGAATCAAAGAAGGTGTATTTGCTTTATGAAGCAAAAGTCCTTTTAATTCATCATCCAATTTCAATATAGTTATTGAAAAGCCAGCCATGTCTAAAGATGTCATGTAATTTCCAACATATGTTTTTATTATCTTAATGCCTTTATTCACTATGACATCATGAACTCTAGAATTAGCTATATTTAGTTCCATAAGAGGAGTTGCTCCCATGCCATTTACCATAACAGCAATCTCATCCCCACTATTCAATTTAAGATTGTCAAATATTCTTTCTAACAACTCATCTACAATCTCATTTGCAGGTTTTATCAATTCTCTATGAGTACCAGGCTCTCCATGTATCCCTATGCCAATCTCCATTTCATTGTCTCCTAGATTAAAGCTAGGTTTGCCAACTGCAGGCAAAGTGCAGGAAGTTAATGCCATACCCATTGATTTAACATTTTTAATGACCTTTTCAGCAACATTTTTTACTTCTTGTAAACTGCCTCCCATTTCTGCTTTTGCTCCGGCAATTTTATGGACAAATATCGTACCCGCAATGCCTCTCCTGCCTGTAGTATAAGTACTATCTTCAACTGCGACATCGTCATTTACAATAACTTGTTCTACCTCAATTCCTTCATCTTTCGCCATGTCGCCAGCCATTTCAAAATTCATTACATCTCCAGTATAATTTTTAATTATGAGCAAAACACCTTTTCCGGTGTTTACAGCTTTGATAGCTTCATAAACTTGATCTGGTGTAGGGGATGTAAATACTTCACCAGCAACTGCTGCATCTAGCATTCCTTCGCCAACATAACCTGCATGACTAGGTTCATGCCCACTTCCTCCGCCACTAACCAGAGCAACTTTTCCAGTTTTAGGATTGCTCCTAACTATAACATTTAAGTTTTCCAATTTTTTTACATATTGGGGATGTGCTTTTACAAAACCTTCTAACATCTCATCAACTACATTTTCAGGACTATTAATTATTTTTTTCATAAAAATCAATCTCCTTCATTATTTATTTAGTTTAGAAAATTTCTTTGCTTCTTCTGCTTTAACAAGGCAAGACTCCAAACTTCCACCTATATATGCTTCTATAGATCCTGCAATAGCCCCTTCTACTATTGGTGCATCAGCAATTTTAACTTTAATATCGCTTGAGCTGTCAAGTAACATTTCAATTGCCATTTCGGTGCTAAGTATAGCACTGCCTAAGTCAGCTAGTACTAAAACTCCATCTCCTGAATCTGCTTTTTCAATTGCGTTGGCAATTTTTACCGCATCTGTTCCGAGACTGTTATCGTCTAGTCCACCTGCTGAAATTATTTTTTGCTCTTTGCCAGCCATTTCTCTACACATTTCTACTATGCCTTCTGAAATTTTATTGCTGTGTGAAACTATTACAATGCCAACCATTTATTCACCCCTTATTTCAAATAATTTTCTAAAATGGATTTTAATAATAGTGTAAAAGATGTAGCCCCTGGATCTTGGTGTCCAATTGATCTTTCCCCCAAATAACTAGCTCTTCCTTTTGTGGCAATTATTGTCTTAGTATATTCAACACCGTTCTCAGCAGCATTTATTGCATTTTCTAAGGCTTGTTGTATGCTCCCACCAGAATCAATAGCTTTTACGAATGCTTCATACGCTGGTTCCATAGCATCAATTATTGTTTTTTCACCTTTTGTTGCCTTTCCCCTTTCTTTCACTCCATCTAATGCCGCTTTAAACATTTGGCATAGAATATTTGAATTTATGGTATCTTCTTTAATTGCGTTGGCCGCTTTTAAAAACATTGTTCCATATAATGGACCACTTGCACCTCCTACTGTAGAAACTAGACCCATTCCTACTTTTTTCAGCACCTCTTTTAAATCTGAATCATTTTCGCTGATTTTATCTAATACAGCATTAAAACCTCTGGCCATATTAGTCCCATGATCAGCATCTCCAATTTCAGCATCTAATTGTGTGAGAAAATCTTTATTTTCAACAATTACATCTCTCATTGCTTCAATATAGCTATAAATACTTTTCTCCATATTATCCTCCCAAAATATTAAGAATTCCAAAGTTCTTTTTTAGTTGTTGAAACAGCTATTCCTCCTGCATTCAGGCATTGATAGACTTCATTTTTAGTTTCTACCAATCCACCACCAATCACATTGATATTAGGTATCTCCGCTTTTATTTTTGATATTGCTTTTGGTATCACACCGGGCATGACTTCTACTAAATCCGGATTTACTTTTTTAATATTTTTTATGTTTAATTCTATAGAAAGAGAATCAATCACAAAAAGTCTTTGTACAACTCTTAAATCTTTCTGTACTGCAGTTTCAGCTATGTTGTTTTTAGTTGTTATGATTCCACATTTCCCATTAAATTTCTCGTGTATAAAATCCACTACGATAGGATTAGATGCAAGCCCTGTAAGCATGTCAACATGAATAAATGGAAATTTATGAGCTTTTAGTATGCTATCCACAATATATGTATATTCCATGATATCAGAGTTTAAAATGAAAATAACAGGAGAATTAGAATTTATTGCTAATTCCAAATCATTTTTCCCTTTTATCGCTGCTATCACTGGGTTTTCCTCTAATATCTGAGTTAAATCAACCCTTCTCATAATACTACCTCCTAAGTAATAACGATTTCCTATGCTCTATAAAAAAAGACATAAAATGAAAGAGGACTTAAAGACTCTCTCATCTCATGTCTTTGTTAAATTTCATTGTTTAACTAAGTCTATGATAATACAGTTAAAACCATATGTCAACTGCGTAAAAAGAATTTTTTGAAAATTCTATGTTTTTAATTTAACAAAGTTTTTAGTTAGTCTATTTCAACTCCTCCAAATAAAGCTAACCCTCTGAATACTACAGTAGGTGCGTTTTCAATAACTTGTCTTTTATGATTCATAGAATATCCACCAAATAGTGGAGTGCCCTCGATTTTTACATTCCAATCTTGTGGTATGGTGATCTCTATACCTCCAAATATTGCATTTGCCTCTATTACAATGACTTTTTTTGTAGTTTTTACATTTGTTAAATCTATCTCAATTCCGCCAAAAATTGCATTTAATTTAGCTCCTGCAAAATCCTCATTAATAACCTTCAGTTCCAATCCGGAGAACAAAGCAGTATGAGATATAAAATTATCCTTGATCGTGTTCTTTTCGAAATCATTGGAATCAAAATCGGTATCAAAATCAACTTTTATTTTTTTTTTGTTTTTTTCACTCTCAAATATCATATTTACACCAACTATAATCAAAACAGAAGGTAAGAAATAACTCATTATTCCTTCATTTAAATACTCAAGTTTATTGAGCTGAACAATTGACCCAAATACTAAAACGATTGCACTAAAGACTTTTGATTTTGATTTGTCAAATAAGGATCCAAGTCCATAAAAAACTATTAACAATGGCCAATAAGTTCTTATTATATCCCCAAAATAAAATATATCTAGTTCATCTAAAAGAAATACAACACCTAGAACAATTAAAATAATTCCTGCAACATGTTTACTTTTCAATCAAACCCCTCCTATTTATTCATACTCTTGCTTTTATTCGCTACTGCTATTGAAGCGTTAATTACAGCAGAGCGGAAGTTTTTGTTCTCCAATTCTTTCACTCCTTCGATGGTAGTACCTCCAGGTGAACATACCTTGTCCTTTAATACGGCAGGATGCTCTTTAGTTTCAAGAACCATTTTAGCAGCACCTAAAACAGCTTGAGCTGCAAATGTGTAGGCTTTATCTCTTTTCATGCCCAAAAGAACAGCTGCATCAGCCATAGCTTCAATCATCATATATACAAATGCAGGTGAAGATCCACTCGCTGCAGTGACGGCATCCATTAAGGTCTCATCTACTACCTCTACTTTACCAAAAATACTAAATATTGACAACAAATTACTTATATCTTCTTCGGTTAAACTATCATTAGGATATAATGCTATCATACCTTCACCAACCATCACGGGTGTATTAGGCATTATATTTACAAACTTAGTTTTATTGTTTAAGTTTTCTCTCATAAATTTTGAGCTAATTCCTGCAGCTATAGATATAATTATTATATTTTCTTTCAATTCATTTCTTATTTGATTCAATATGCCTTCATATTGATGTGGCTTAACTGCTAATACTAAGTAATCAGCATTTTTTGCTATTTCTTTTATATCTTCTAAAACTGTTACATTGTATGTATTTTCTATCCTTTTACGAGTTTCAACTGTTTTTGCTGTCACAATAATACTTTGCTTATTGAAATCATCTGATTCAAGCAACTTCTTAATCATTGCCTCACCCATATTCCCAGCGCCAATAAAACCAATTATTTTATTCAATTTTATCCTCCTTATTTGATTTCTTTGATTTGTTTAAAATCAACCTATAAATAAGAATTGCACTCATAGATAGGACAACCCTCATAGCTACTGCTAATAAAAACTCTTTAGAAATTGGGTCGGTTATTGTCATCCCAATAATTGTGGAAATTATCAACATAGGCATTAAACCAATGATAGATGCTGTCATATACTTATGAAAAGGCATTCTTATTGAACCAAAAAACATATTTACAATATCATGCGGCAACAATCCAACTATTCTAATGATAAATGCGAAAAACCATTCATTATCCTTTACTATCGAGTAGAATTCATTCATTTTTTCATATTTGGTTAAAATCTTGTTCTTCAAATAATCTCCTGCTGAATATCCAAGTTTATATGAATAGGCTAAGCCAATCGCCACTCCCAAGACGTTCAATGGTATCGCCCAATATAGAGGAAATATTAAGCCAGAAGCAATATATAATGCCATTAAAGGTCCAACAATAGAAACGGTTTTTACAAAGTAAAGTATCAAAATAAAAACACTAGCAAAAATTCTATTCCTAGGGGACATATTTAATATGTTGTCAACTGTAATGTCTTTTCCAAATATTAGATATATAATTATCCCCAATACTATAAGCATTGAAGGTATGATCTTTTTATAGTTAAATAATTTACCGCCATTTCCCTTTGTCATTTTTATCTCCAAAAAAATATTTCACTTACTTTATAAAATCCGGGCTACCTAATAGATACCCATATATAGTTAAATATTCATTAAATTTATAAAATCCCCTGCAAGTATTACAGGGGATTTCTAAAATTATTTATCTCTTTGAATGTCCATTCTTTCTTTGATTACCGCTTGTGCGGCAGCAAGTCTTGCAATTGGTACTCTGTAAGGTGAGCATGATACATAATTCAATCCAATTCTGTGACAGAACTCAACTGAATTTGGCTCTCCACCATGTTCTCCACAAATACCAAGTTTAATTTCTGGTCTTGTCTTTCGACCTAACTCTACTGCCATTTGCATTAATTTCCCAACACCTTCTTGGTCAATAGTTTCAAATGGGCTCTTCTTAAATATACCTTTTTCTACATAAGCATCTATAAATTTGCCTGAGTCATCTCTTGAGAATCCAAAAGTCATTTGAGTCAAGTCATTTGTACCAAAGCTAAAGAACTCAGCTTCTTGAGCAATCTCGTCAGCGGTTACACAAGCTCTAGGTATTTCAATCATTGTACCTACTAAATACTTCAATGAGTCATTTCTTTCTTCAAAGACTTTCTTTATTTCATCTTCTACTTCTTTCTTTACATATGCTAATTCTTCCTTAGCTCCAACAAGTGGTATCATAATTTCAGGAATAACTTGCATATTGTCGTTTTGTTTTAAATCCAAAGCAGCTTCAATAATTGCTCTAACTTGCATTCTATAAATTTCAGGATAAGTTACTGCTAATCTACATCCTCTATGCCCAAGCATTGGATTTAATTCATGCAATTCTTCAATTCTATCAGCTAATTCGCCATAAGGCATACCCATTGATTCAGCTAAAGCTTCAATGTCTGATTTTCTAGTTGGCAAGAATTCATGTAATGGTGGATCCAATAATCTTATAGTTACTGGTCTTTCACCCATAACTTTATATATCTCATAAAAGTCTTTTCTTTGTAATGGCAATAACTCTGCTAATGCTTTTTCTCTTTGTTCCAAAGATTTGGAAACTATCATTCTTCTAACAGCTGGAATTCTAGCTTCATCAAAGAACATATGCTCAGTTCTGCAAAGACCTATTCCTTCAGCTCCAAATTTAACAGCTGCTGCAGCATCTCTAGGCGTATCGGCATTTGTTCTAACTTTAAGTCTTCTAGCTTCGTCTACCCAAGACATGAATATCCCAAATTTACCAGATAGCTCAGTTTGAACTTTAGGAATTTCTCCTAAATATACATTTCCAGTTGAACCATCTATCGATATATATTCTCCTTCTCTGATAACAAGTGAATTAGATCTAATCTCTTTAGCTTCTTCGTCAACTCTAATATCGCTGCAACCTGCAACACAGCATTTTCCCATTCCTCTTGCAACAACAGCTGCATGAGATGTCATTCCACCTCTTGCAGTTAATATTCCTTCAGCTAGTACCATTCCTTCAATATCTTCAGGAGATGTTTCCTGTCTAACTAAAATTACTTTTTCACCTTTCTTAGAAGCTTCCACAGCCTCCTCAGCTGTAAAGTAAACTTTTCCTGATGCTGCTCCAGGAGATGCAGGCAATCCTTTTGCAATAGGTTTTGATGATTTTAATGCTTTTTCATCAAAACTTGGATGCAACAATTGATCGAGTTGATTTGGCTCAATTCTTAAGATGGCTTCATCCTTTGATATTACTCCTTCATCAACTAAATCAACAGCAATATTTATTGCAGCATGAGCTGTTCTTTTCCCATTTCTTGTTTGAAGCATGAAGAGTTTACCTTTTTCAATTGTAAATTCAACATCTTGCATGTCTCTGTAATGTGCTTCCAATATATGAGCAATTCTTTGCAATTCTTGATATGCTTCAGGCATAACTTCTGCTAATTCCGAAATTGGCTTTGGTGTTCTTATACCTGCAACAACATCTTCTCCTTGAGCATTTATTAAGAACTCTCCATATAATTTATTTTCTCCAGTAGCAGGATTTCTTGTAAATGCAACTCCTGTACCAGATGTTTCTCCCATATTTCCATATACCATTGATTGAACATTTACAGCTGTTCCTAAGTTATGAGGAATTTCATTCAATCTCCTGTATACAATCGCTCTAGGATTATTCCACGAAGCAAAAACTGCTTTAATAGCTCGTTCTAGTTGTTTCATTGGTTCTTGTGGAAAATCTTCATTCATTTCTTTTTTGTAAAGTTCTTTGTATCTCTCAACCAATACTTTCATGTCTTCTGCATTCAAGTCAGTATCTAATGTAGCACCCTTTTCTTCTTTTAGTCCATCTAGTATTGCATCAAATTTTGATTTTGCAAGACCCATTGCTATATCAGAGAACATTTGAATGAATCTTCTATAGCTATCATATGCAAATCTCTCGTTGCCGGTAGATTTTGCAAGGCCTTTAACAGATACATCATTTAATCCTAGGTTTAAGATAGTATCCATCATTCCTGGCATTGAAAAAACAGCACCAGATCTAACTGATACTAATAGTGGATTTTCAGTGTCAGAGAATTTCTTACCTGTTAGCTCTTCAACTTCTCTTAAATGCTCATAAACTTCTTCAAGAAGTTCAGGCCATAACTGTTCTCCCTCATCATAAAATCTTAAACAAGCTTCAGTTGTGATTGTGAATCCAGGAGGAACTGGTAACCCGAGATTTGTCATTTCAGCTAAGTTAGAGCCTTTCCCACCTAGCAGGGACTTCATTTCCTTTGATCCTTCTTTAAATGAATACACATATTTTTTTGCCATTTGAACCCTCCTTGCTTTCTCATTAGAACTTGTATTTTAATGTATTTAACTAACTCATTAAATTAAAACGCATGAATAATTATAGCATAAAATCAATCATTTGTCACAATATTTTACAAAAGATTTTACCCATCGATTTTTAATATACCCAGATTAAAAAAAGTTTAACGAAAAAAGTGAATGGTTTTAGCCACTCACTTTAATATACATTGTGTATCGCTTTATCTATTACATCCATACTCGCTTCATGTATAGATTCACTTACCGTTGGATGAGCAAATATCATACTTACAAGCTCATTTGCAGTTGCTTCAAGCCTTATTGCTAATCCGCCGATTTCTATTAGCTCTGTTGCATTTAAACCAGCGATGTGCATCCCTAATACTTCTTTTGTATTAGAATCTATGATTATCTTTACGATTCCCGAAACATCTCCCGCAATTACAGCTTTGCTATTTCCATACAACGGGAATTTGCCAACTTTATAATCTATTTTATTTTTTTTGGCATCTTGTTCTGTAATTCCTACACCTGCCAGTTCAGGTTTAGTATAAACGCAAAATGGTATAGTATTAAAATCAATATGAAAATTTCCACCACAAATTGTATCAGCAACTACAATTCCAGCACTAGAAGCCTGATGTGCTAATTGTATGCCATCTGTACAATCTCCAATAGCATAAATGTTGTCAATGTTGGTTTTAAATAGTTCATCTGTTTCAATGCCTTTCTTGTTGAACTTTACACCTGATTGCTCTAGGCCTATATCTTCAATATTTGGACGCCTGCCTGTTGCCATCAGTACAACATCGGAACTAATATAAGTCTGTCTATCCTCTGTTATTATTTCAGTCCTTAGCCCTTTCCCGTTTTTTGAAATATTTACCACTTTTGCATTTTTGTATATGTCTACATTTTTGTCTATCAAGTTTTCTTCAAGATAAGATACAATTTCATAGTCCATATTCGCTATTAGGCTTGGCAACATCTCTACAATTGTAACTTTCGTTCCAAAGTTAGAATAAATATTGGCGAATTCTACTCCTATAACGCCTCCTCCTACAATCAGCATGCTATCAGGTATATAATCTATTTTCAACAAGTCATCGCTAGTCAGTACACCATCTAATCTATTGCCTTCAATAGGTATAAGCATTGGCCTTGAACCAGTTGCTATGACAATCTTATCAAATTCCATGATTTTTAACCCTTGTGGTGTTGTAATCTCTATTTCGCGGTTATTGATAAGTTTTCCTCTCCCATTGACTAATTCAACATAGTTTTTGTTAAATAAAGTTTTTACACCTTCAACAAGTTGATTTACAACTAAATCCTTTCTAGCATTTAACAACTCAAAATCAAGTTTAATATTGTCGATTTTTAACCCCAATGATAAACTATCTTTAATTAATAGATCGTATATTTCAGTCGAATGGAGTAGAACTTTTGTAGGTATACATCCTTTATTTAAACACACTCCTCCTATATCTTTATCTTCAATAACTGTAACTTCAGCTCCTAATTGTGCCAATCTAATAGCACAAACATATCCCCCAGGTCCAGATCCTAACACTCCCACTCTCATCTAATCACCTCACTAACTTGGCAAATGGATTTTCAAGTGCTTTCTTCAACTCTTGTAAAAACATCGCAGCAACTGCCCCATCAACTGTTCTATGGTCTGCCGTTAAAGATAGATTCATGATTGGCAATACTATGATTTGCCCATTCTTTACTATTGGTTTATCAATTATAGCATTTATGCCGAGAATAGCAGATTGAGGTTGATTGATTATTGGGGTAAAGCTCTCTATGCCGAATTTCCCAATATTTGTTATTGTAAATGTGCCATTTTCTAATTCATCTGTTGTTAACTGGTTTGTTTTGGCTCTATATGTGAGGTCTTTAATCTCTAATGAAATTTGCTTTAAAGATTTGATGTGACTATTTTTTACAACTGGAACCAACAGCCCTTCTTCCAGTGCTACTGCAACCCCCATGTTTACATAGTTTCGAGTTATTATCTCATCTTCAATAAGGGTGCTATTTAAAAGCGGAAAGTCCAACAACAGAACTGATGTTATTTTTACAATCAAATCTGTGTAAGTGATTTTATAGTCATTGGATATTTCTTCTTTTATATCATTCAATTTTGTCATATCTACAGAAATTGTGTAGTTTACTGTTGGAGCCGTAAAAGCGCTCTGTGTCATTCTCTCGGATATAACTTTTCTCATTGTGCTCATTGGAATTCTCTTCTCAACAGGATGTACCAAATTATCATAAGCTTTGTTTGCGCTCAATCTTAAGACATCTTCTTTGTCAATTCTTTCTTTTTTATCTATGCTACCAGCATCTAAACCAAGTTCTTCAGCAACTACCTTCGCTGTAGGGGTCATTCTAATCTTTTTTCTATTCTCTAATTCTCTTTCTATATCTTCTAATACTATCCTTCCATTTGGTCCCGTCCCTTTAATCTTTGTGTAATCAATCTTATTTTCTAACGCCATTTTCTTTGCCACTGGTGATATCTTTATCTTTTCATCAGTTTTAGCTGTTGCTTCAACTGGTTTTTCTATTTTTTCATTGCTTTTTTCTTCTTGAGGTGATTCCGTTTTAGCATTACCAAGTAAGTTAGAAATATCTTCACCTGCTTTTCCGATGATGGCTACGGGTTTTAGACAGTCTACCGTTTTGCCTTCATCCTCTATAATTTTAAGCAATACACCATCTTCATCAGCTATAACGTCATTAGTCAATTTATCTGTCTCTATGCTGAAAAGTTTATCACCATTTTTTACCTCTTCATTTTCTTTCTTATGCCACTTAATTATTTTCCCATTTTTCATTGTCAAGCCAAGCTTTGGCATTACTATAATTCTAGCCATAACAATCCCCCTCTATTTACAAATGAAAAATCCCTTTTCTTGCGCTGACTCGATTGTCTTTCTAACATCAACTCTCAATGGCCCATTTTTGGTAATTTTAAATTCATAAGCATCCCCGCTTTTAAAAGGCAATTCTCGTTCCCCATCCAAAGCCATTATTCCATTGAAATTAAATTCAATCCTAAAGCTTTCATCTATTTTATGGATCACAGGTTCATCAATTCTAATAGTTTTCATAGTTCCAGCGGCAATTGGCGCGAGATAGTAGTTGTTTCCTACATTTAAATTAATGCTGGCACCGAAATCATCTTTATCTGTAATTATCTTTTTAACTCCTACTATTGTTGAAAAACCAATTGCAGCAGGATGAGCATTAGAAACGATAACTTTCACTATATCCTCTTCATTCCATATTGCTCTAGAACCGACATATGTCTGTTTTGATATAACACAATCCACTAAAGCTATATCCACGAGTTTTGATTTTTTAAAAATCTCTATTCTCTTGTCTCTTATACATGTTCTATCTTTATCGCACATATTCATTGCAATAGCAGAAGCAGCCATACCTGCAACTGTCCCTTCTATCATCCTCGGGTATACATTGTTTGTACCAGTGGATATCCCAATGATTGGAATAGATGAATTCCCTTTAGCAACAGCTCTTAACGTTCCATCTCCACCAAGAACTACAATTACGCCAACATCTAATTCTTCCATCAACTCAGCTGCTATAATAGTGTCTTTTAAGTTTCCTTGTACTTTCATATCCAATATTTCTACCGGCACTTTAAGTTCTTTCGATAATTTCAAATCTTCTATGGCTTTATGCCCAATTAAAAAAGTATCAGGCATAATGTAGATTTTCTCCACTCCTGTGCCTTGTGAAGCCAGAATAATTCTCTTTACTATATTTATCTTCTCATTATTATCAACAACAGTTGCATGAGATACAAGCCTTCTTATATCTTTGCCTGATGCTGGATTTGCTATAATTCCAATGGACTTCATGTTATCACCTCTTTTAAGAGGCAACTTAAAGTTGCCTCTCTTAGAACATAGTTGTAACTGCTTTTACTATATCTTCCGCATTAGGAACATAATAATCTTCAAGTACTGGCGAAAATGGAACAGGAGAATTTACAGCGCATAATCTTTTAATAGGTGCATCTAAATTATCAAAGCACTCTTCAGCGACCATTGCAGAAATTTCTCCAGCAAAGCTACCTCGTTTATTCTCCTCTGAAACAATGAGCAATTTGTTTGTCTTTTCGATTGATTTAAATAGAGTTTCCTTGTCAAATGGGAATAAAGTTCTAGGATCAAAGACCTCTATTTCTATGCCATCTTTGGAAAGTTCTTCAGCAGTTTTCAAAGCTTCATGTACCATTCTTCCAGTAGCTGCAACTGTCAAATCTTTTCCTTCTCTTTTAATGTCTGCCTTGCCGAACTCGATTGGTTTAGCGTTTTCATCAACTTCTCCTCTTACACCGTATAAAATCTTGTGTTCAAGGAATACAACTGGGTTATCATCTTCAATGGCCTTAAGCATTAGTCCATATGCGTCATTTGGACAACTTGGATAAACAACTTTTAACCCAGGTATATGAGCCAACCAAGCTTCTAATGATTGAGAGTGCTGAGCGGCAGCTCTAGTTCCAGCCCCAAGTGGGAGTCTGACGACCATTGGAAGTTTTATCTTGCCACCAACCATATATCTCATTTTTGCAGCCTGATTTACTAATTGATCTGCTCCAACTGTGACAAAATCTATAAACATCAATTCTGCAATAGGTCTTGTTCCAGTCGCTGCAGCACCAACAGCACATCCAATTATTACCCCTTCTGATATAGGTGTGTCTCTAACCCTCTCTGCTCCGAATTCATCAAACATTCCCGCAGTTACTCCAAAGCATCCTCCAAATGCGCCAACATCTTCGCCCATTATAAATACTGTTGGATCTTCTCTCATCTTTTTAGTCATTGCTTCTCTAATTGCTTCCATCATGCTTAGATTTTTCATTTTTTTACCTCCTCTACTATATCAGTATAGATGTCTTCTACAACAGACTCTATTGGAGGCCATGGACTCTCCTCAGCAAATTTAATTGCTTCTTTTATTTCATCATTTATTTGGCTATCTATATCATTAAATTCTTCTTTGCTCAAAATGTTATTATCAATCATGTAATTTATCAACCTTGGAATAGGGTCTTTGCTCATCCATTCAGCTACTTCTTCTGCTGGTTTGTATTTAGCTGGATCGCCTTCAAAGTGGCCATGATGTCTGTAAGTTTTGCATTCTATTAAACTTGGGCCTTGCCCATTTCTAGCTCTTTCAATAGCTTCCTTTGCTGCCTCATAGACAGCGAATACATCATTTCCGTCAACAACAACACCTGGTATATTGTATGCCACAGCTCTATCTGCAATGTCTTGAATTGCTTGATGTCTAGATTGATGCATGGAAATTCCGTATAGATTATTTTCGCAAACAAATATTACAGGGAGTCGCCAAATGCTTGCTAGGTTTAACGATTCATGAAAAGTTCCTTGGTTAGTAGAGCCATCTCCGAAAAAACATGCACACACTTGATCTGTGCCTCTTAATTTTGCACTTAATCCAGCGCCTGTAGCAATATTTTGTCCTGCGCCAACTATTCCGTTTGCACCAAGAATCCCTCTTGTTGCATCTGCAATATGCATAGATCCTCCTTTTCCCCAACTGACAAACTCTCTTTTACTTTATCTATATCTACTTCCTCAGGTCTGCTAACCGCAACAGTTGCCTTTACTTTTATGCCATTATCTAAATCTCTTATGTTCAAAATTTCAGTTAATCCACACAAGCAAGAATGTGAAACAGCATCTTTTACAGCTTTTTTAGCTGCATTAGTGACATCCTGGCCGTGAAAATCACAGCCCATGCCAAATTCAACTATGAATCTTTTCATTAGTCCACCACCTTTCAAATTTCATTTCAATCATTATTAATGCAATTATCATGCCAAACGATTTATATATTTAAAGCCTTGAATTTCTTGTGCAAACCAAATGAGCATAAAAAAATTCCCACTTATGAAAATAAAAGTATCATAAATGGGAATTCAAATAATAATTCTACCTGAATTCTTTTGGATTTATATTGTAACATTTTAGTTTCCTATAAATAGTCGATTTGCTCATTCCCAACAATTCACAAGCTGCTAGGACATCTCCTCGTGTCTTAGTTAAGGTTTTTTTAATTGCCAATTTCTCTCCATCGGTAATTGTAAAAACATCTGAATCTTCATCTACAACTGTTTCTTTAAAAAAAATATCTTTAGGTAAACACTCGGATGTTATTACATTGTCTTCGCATAAGTAATATGCTCTCTCAATTGTGTTTTCAAGCTCTCTTACATTTCCATACCAAGAATATAAATTTAATCTATTCAAAAAATCCTCTGAAAAAGACTTAGATGTTCCATTTGTTTTATTTAATCTAGATAAAAAATGTTGCGCTAACAAAAACACATCTCCTGTCCTATCTCTTAATGGTGGAATATACACTCTAAAAACATTAATCCTATAATACAAGTCCTCTCTAAAATTCTTCTTTCTTACCTCATCAATTAAATTTCTATTGGTTGCAGCAATTATTCTAACATCAATTTTCTTTGGCCATTTTCCACCAATTCTTGTGACAGTAAAATCTCTTATCATTAATTATAAAAACCCATTCTATTCTATCCTTAAATGCTTCAGTATGTTTAAATATTCTAGTTCCCAAAATATCTCTTATGTCAACATCATAAAGTGTATTTGCATCAACGCCCAACATTTTCTCTCCAGATTTATTCACCAATTTTATTTTATAGTCATCCGTAACTATCATAATGCCATCTGAAACTGCTTCTACAGAACTCTTTAACATCGCATGAGATTGATAAAGGAGCAATTGATTTTCTATTGAATAACTTGCAGCTACTACTATACCCAAAGTATGGCTATGTGCTTTATCTGAATGACCAGACATATCCAAACACCCAATTATATCACCATCTGCATTATGTATAGGTGCTGCTGAACATGTCCAATCATGATGGCTCTTGCAATAGTGTTGGGCTCCTATTACTTGAATTGGTCTATTTTCATATATACTTGTGCCAATAGCATTTGTTCCTACGTATTCTTCAGACCAAAATGCTCCAGGAACAAAATTTAAATTTCTAGTTTCTTTTAAAATTTTCTCTTCCCCTATCACTTCTAAAATAAGGCCATTTTTATCAGTTAATACAAGAGCAAATCCCGTCCCCATAACCAAATCATTTAAATTTTGCATGATAGGCAATGCTATTGCAATCAACTCTTTGTTTTTTTCTTTTTCTCTTTCTAATTGTTCTTTAGAAATTAATTTACCTTGACCAAGATTTATGTCAAGTGAATTCTTAGAACACCTTATCCAAGAATTCTTGATATAATCATCGACATCATCCTCTAAAATGCCTTCCATCACAAATTTTGTCCAATTTCCTTTATATTTCTCCAATACTTCTTCAACCATTCATCTCACCTCACAATTTAAAAAAATTGGTTTCAGATCCATTAGTTACAGCGGCCACTATACCTTCATCATTATTATATAATTCATGGCTTAAACAATCTTTAATGAATGGGTGAAATTCTTTTGTTAGTACTTCTCCTTCATCGATAAAATGCAAATCCCCTTCATTGTTTGGCATGACTTGGTTTGTTGTAATTTCTCCAAAATAAATATAATTTATAAATAGACTATCGTTTAAGTTTAAAGCTATGTACTTTAAATTTAATAAAGCAATATCAGATCCTTTTAATCCAGTTTCTTCTCTAATCTCTCTAAAAATTGCAATATCCGGGGTAAAGAGCTCTTCTTTTTCGATATGACCTCCCACTCCATACCATAACCCTCCGCCAATAAGATTGTCTGCATTTCTTTTTTGAAGAAGATAAGAATTTTTGTATTTCAAGAAGGCTGTAACAAAATAATTAATTACCATATATATCACCATAATATTTATACCCTATTGAATATCAATGAACTTTCTAATTATAAGCAAATTTGTTATAATATCAACATATTATAATTGGAGGATTTATTATGAAAATGAAATTTATGATTTTATTAACTGTTATAACAATGATATTATCAGGATGCACAAATGGTGTATCTCCTGAAAAAGCTTCAATGTCAACATCTAAAGAGACTGCGAAAAATGATTTAATTTATTTCATAATGACAGACAGATTCTATGATGGAGATCCAACAAATAATTATGATGTAGATAAAACTGATCTTAAAAAAAGGCATGGGGGAGATTTAAAGGGTATAATTGAAAAATTGGATTACATTAAATCTCTTGGTACTACAGCTATATGGCTTACTCCTGTAATGGAAAATGAAAAAGACGGTTATCACGGCTACTGGATTAACGACTTTTATAAAGTTGATCCCCACTTAGGGACTATCGATGATTTAAAGTTACTAGTTGATGAAGCTCATAAACGTGATATGAAAGTTATTTTAGATTATGTGGTAAACCATGTAGGCTATGACTCCCCATGGCTAAATGATCCTAACTATAAAGATTGGTTTAATGAAAACCAAGAGATTTATAATTGGAATGATCAAACACAAGTAGAAAATGGTTGGCTTTTAGGACTACCTGACTTAAACTTTGACAATCCCGATGTTGTAGATTTCTTCTTAGAGAACTCACTATGGTGGATAAAAGAAACAGGAATAGATGGATTCAGATTAGATACTGTAAAACACGTGCCAAAAGAATTTTGGTCAAAATTTACATCAAATATTCTTGACAAATACCCAGATTTCTTTTTTTTAGGAGAAGTATGGTCAGAAAATGTTCATTACATTGAACAGTATGAATCTACTGGGATCACAGGTTTTACAAATTATCCACTATACAAAGCTATCACTACTACTTTCAATGAATATGGAAAATCCAGCAAGTTAAAAAATGCTATCAAAGTAGATATGAAAGTGCTAAACAATCCAAATAATGCCATATTTATCGATAATCACGACAACCCAAGATTCATATCAAAGCATAGGCATTTTGCAGACGAGTACTATAAAGAAGCTTTAACTTTTATTATGACATACCCAGAAATTCCAGTAATATATTATGGAACTGAAATTGGCATGGAAGGAAAAGAGGACCCATTGAATAGAGCGGATATGGAATGGGAAAAAACTGAAAATTCACCTAAGCTAGAATATTTCAAATCGCTATCAAAATTAAGAACAAATGATGTCATAGCCAATGGAGAATTTATATTATTAGAAACAGATGATGATTGTATAGCTTACCAGTATATTAATGACAAAGACAGCATTATAATCGTCATGAATTTAAATAACAAAGATAAGAACTTTGAATTGAAAATTAGCGGAAGCTCAAAGAAATTATATGAATATGACAGTCAAGACAAAATAAAAATTTCTAATGGAATTGTAAATATAAATCTGCTACCATTAGAAATCAAAATTTATTCTACTGTTAAACTTTAGTGTGAATGCTTATGATGAATATCAGGTGTATGTGCATGAGTATGAATTAATTTTTCATGTGTGTGTTCATGAGAATGATACCCTCTTACATCATAATCATGATAATGGTTATGATGTAAGTCATCGTGTCTATGAGAATGTTCATGAACAATAGATTCATGAGAATGCTCGTGAATGTGATTTTCCTCAATCGTAAAGTAAACCCCTAAAATCATAATTACTAAAGATACAATAAATCTAAGTTCGATTGCTTCATCAAATAAACTCCAAGATGTCAAAACACCTACGAAAGGAGCTATGGAATAATAAGCACTAGTCCTAGCTGCACCTAAATCTCTTTGAGCTCTTATATACATATAAATGCTAAGTCCATACGCCAAATAACCTAGTATTAAAGCTAAAATTATGTAAATGAAATTCATTTCAATGGATTGTAAATACATCGCTATCATCAATGCACCAAAACCAGAACCTAGCCCTTTTATTATAACTACATCTATCGGATTTTTTATAGAAAGCTTTCTAGTGACATTGTTTTCAAAGCCCCATGAAATGGTCGCTAACAAAACGAATATAGCTCCTACTGAAAAATCAATCCCTTCAATTGTATCTAATGACAATATTATAGAAGATAATGTGATTAATCCAATCGCTAGCCACATTTTGCCCCCTAGTTGCTCACCAAATAAAATTAAAGCTATAACAGATGTTGCGACTATTTCAAAGTTGTTTAGCAAGGACACCGTAGATGGACTGGTTCTCTCAAGTCCAACCATCAAAAATATAGGAGCTATGACATCTAATACTATCATGGCGAATATATATGGTAAATCCTTTTTATCCAGATTTGCTTCACTTTGTGATTTCAAATTAATTGTCAATATTTTGGTAAGTAACATTCCAATTCCTGCTCCTAAATACAGCAAAGCAGACAAAAAAGAAGGTGAAAGTACATTCAATATTATCTTTGAAAATGGTGTACTAATGCCATATAATGCAGCAGCTAAGATTGCATAAATTATAGCATTATTCACTTTATATTTATTATTTTTCATGATATTAATTCCTTTTAATACGATTCTTGTTTTTCATTTCATACATTCTCTTATCAGCTATCTTAATAAGTTCATCATAATCGTTCGAGTCTTTTCCAAACGTTGATATACCATAGCTAAATGACACAATTATTGAGACCCCATCAACAGTTATTGAACTTTGTTCCATGTTTTCTAATAGCTCATTTAATCTATTATCCAACTTATCAAAATCAGTATTTATGAAAATAGCAATAAACTCATCACCTGCATATCTAGCAAAAACATCACTTCTTCTGATGATTACTGATAATCTCTTTGCAAAAGTCCTAATTGCCTCATCTCCAGCAAGATGTCCAAAATTATCGTTAATGTATTTTAAATTGTTTAAATCAAACATGACTAAATGAAAAGTTTCATTGTATCTTAATGCTCTTTCTTTAAAACTTTGAAATAATTGGGCAAAATAACTTCTATTGTATACACCAGTCAAAGAATCATGTGTTGCCAAATAAAAATTCGCATGGTTCATAATGTAATTGCTAATTGCAATTTCAGTGTTTGTTTGAATGAATTCCATAAGTTTTAAATCATTTTCATCAAATACATTTTCATATATCGCATCTAGATTTATGCAACCATAAAACACATTTTTTACATATAAAGGTGCTACTATTGAAGATCTTATATAATAATCGCCTTCAGTTGTTTCTAGTGGTACAAATATTTCAAAACTAGATACATCATTAATTATAGCTACAGTGTCTAATTTCCCATTAGTTGCCCTGTATATAAAACTTTCTTCTAGAGGAAGTGAAAAATTGCTGATTTCGCTGTCTCGATATCCTCTGTGAGCTACTACCTTTAAATTGTTGTCCTCTTTTACCATTACACTGCCTAATTTAGCATGTTTTATTGCCTTTAATGATTCCTCTAAAATGAGGTCGTAGATCTCATCTATTTCTTGATCAGTATTTGCAGCACGATTTATGAGTAACATAGAATCAGTAGTATTTGCAGTTGTTGTAATCTCTTCTTGTGCGATTTCCATTTGCCTAAGCAACTCGTTCTTATTTATTAACAGGTCATTTATTGTCTTTCGAACGTCATAAAGCATGTCTTTTTTTTCATCTATCTTGTAATTTAAATCAATTCCATTTGGGATATTTAATATATCGTCAATCAACTTGTTGACTGGGTTGATAATAGTATTCTTTTGAAATATGACAAAAATTAACACTACGATTAATAAAATTAGCGCAAATAAACTAAAAATTAGTATTAATTGCTGCTCAGTTTTCAAGGTTCCAGTTAATGGCGAAAAATTAGCAAGAAACATATTCGCGTCCTCTAAATAAGTATAGGCAAGAAAACCTTCTACACCAACAAATTCTGTGCGTTCAAAAAAATACTTCACATTTGGGTTAAAATTTGGTATCAGCTTATAAACTGTTATAACATTTTCATCAGTTGAATTAAGATTATTGTTGATTTCTTTATGACCAACTATCACGCCCTTCGAATCCACCATAAAAGAATACCCTTGCTTGATATTGTCGTATGGATTTAATATATCTGTAATGGCGTCAAAATCAAAGTCGCTAGCAACTACCCCTTGCAATTCTCCCAGCTCATTATAATATGGTTTAGCTAATGTAACTGTCCATTTATTTAAAAAAGCATCTAAGTATACATCAGTGTATATAAGTCTTTTTTCTTTTACTGCTTCTACATACCATGGTCTCTCCTGGATAACATAGTCATCTGGCAGAACCCAATCTACCCCTGATAGTAGCTCCCCATCAGCTGTGCCAATATAAAGCGCCGTAAACTGTTTCTTTTCTTCCATAAGAATTTTTAAATATTTCAAAGTTACTTCTTTGGATGGCTCTATTTGCATAAATGATGCTAGATCCTCAACTACTATTTCATGCGCTTTAAAAGTAGCTTTAATAAGGTTCGTTTTGCTTTCTATCTCAAATTTAGCCCTAGATTCTATTTGAGCCTCAATTATATCTGAAAAATAGTTATAGCCAATTACACCTAGTATGGTGACAAAGAAAGCCATGATCAAGGCATAAATATAAAATTTTCTAGATATTCTATTCATCAATTGCCACCACCTATGAAAACTTTAAATATCAAGTCCTAAAAAATGTTTTACTACAATCCCTATTAGAAAAGATATAGTTGCAACTCCTAAACTAACTGATGCCATCTCTCTGAATTTATGCTTAAAAGATAAATCTTTTGCTATCGATATATAATAATTAAAAGCAGCAATAATAGCCACAACAAATCCTAACATTATAATCAAGGCAACAGTGTAACTGCTATCTGGTAAAATTGCATAAGGAATTAGCAGCACAAATACTGTTATTAGATATGCAACTCCAGTGTATAATGCTGATTTCAGTGCGTTCCTGCCACCTTCATTTTTTGTTGACAAATACTCCGAAGACGCCATTGACAAAGTCGCAGAAATACCGGCTATCAATCCTGCTAAAAATATAAGCTTATTGCTCTGCATGGCAAATGTCCATCCTGCAAGACTACCTGTAAACTCAACTAAAGCATCATTTAACCCTAAAACTATAGACCCAACGTATTGTAATCTTTCTTCATCTATCATAGCCAATAATTCTATTTCATGTTCGTCTTCTTCCCTTAATATAATATCAATGTCTGGAACTTTATCCCTCAATTCATCTATAAACTCTTTGGTGGCCATCTGACTGAATTCATTTAATCTTTTTTCCATTATCTTGGCAGTAAATGTGTAGCCTAGCAACTTGCCTAGTAAAACATACCATCTGACTCTATGCATATTTGGTTTCACATCTACTTTTGTATATTTCTTCCATATTTCATAATGCCCATCTTCTTCTTCGGCAATTCTTTTAAGCACTTCTTTATCGTGTTCGTTTTTAATGCTATTTAATAACCTTAAATACACTTCTCTCTCCATCAATTCGTCTGCTTGCATTTTCTTAACAGTTTCTAGGAAATCCAACTCTTTCACAAAATCACCTCCGTAGAAATAGGATATAATTGTATATTATATCCTATTTAATGTTCGTAATCTATATTTTTTGATTAAGCATTTCAAAATTATAAAATATTTCATAAATTCATAATCACTTTCCAATTTATGCCCGAGATAGTTTCTATAACC
Organism: Tissierellaceae bacterium; assembly: GCA_018434075.1. Taxonomy (GTDB): domain Bacteria; phylum Bacillota; class Clostridia; order Tissierellales; family Tissierellaceae; genus Soehngenia. The sequence continues at coordinate 45,681 of JAHDQA010000011.1, read as the reverse complement.
TAACTCGGTTCAGACCCTAGATTTGCTTTCAGCAATAACTTCATGTACCAGTCTGTTTTCTCTATTGTAAGATTTAAAAAGAGCTACCCTTTCGATTGTATATAAAATATTGATATTGTCTAATTCCTCAGGTCTGTCTTTAATCACTACATTCCTCCCAAGAGTTATATGTGGAGTAAAGGTCCTCTCTTCAACTTCTACATTCATTTTTTTAAGCAAATTATGAATATCATTGTATAATTTTAAGAGAGCTTCATTTTCTTTTACTCCTAGCCAGTATATATCTCCATGTCTAGTATTAAAAACACCTAAACCACTTATTAAAATCTCAAAAGGATCAAATTGAATGTTTGTTATCATTTGCTGTACTACTCTAGCTTTTTCGTCTTGAATTTCTCCCAAAAATTCTAGAGTCAAATGTATATGTTCTTTACGCACAAACCTTCCATTAATCGAGTGCGATTTAAGAGTATTTACAGCATTATATATATTGTGAACAGTATTGTCGTCAAATTGAATTGCTATAAACAGTCTCATATTTTTAAATCAAACCCTTGATTCCTAATCGTCTTGAGTATCTCTTGCCTTTTTATTATTGGATTATATAGTTTAGTCACAATTTGATCAGAGAATGAATCTACCCTCTTATTAGCATCTCTTAAATCATAATACTGAGTCATTTCCTTGTCGTAATCTTCTATTGCCTTTAAATAATTATCAAAAATTTTATATCCATCCTCAAACAATCGCAAGCTCATATCCATACGAGGCTTTAATTGTGGTTCTTGATTAGGATACCCAATTCCCAATCCTACAACAGGAAAAGTAAGCTCTGGCAAATCAAAAGTATCAATTATCCTTTGTGGATCATTTAAAATGCTTCCAAAATAAACTGTTCCAAGTCCTAGAGATTCGGCCGCTACTACAACATTTTGCGCAGCTAAACAGGCATCAGTAAACCCTTGAAAAAATCTATCCATATCTCTAGCATTATCGACATTTCCGCCCTTTTCTTTCGCAATCATCATGTTTCTAAATTGATCTACAATAAATATAAGTAATTCAGGTGTTCTTTTGACATATTCCTGATTGCAAACTTCAGAGACTACAGCCTTTTTGTCGTTGTCTTTAACTCTAATAATCGAACAAGACTGCATTCCATTTGAAGTAGGTGCTCTTCTTGCAACTTCCATTAAAGTCTTGAATATCTCTTCAGGAATTCTTTCATCCTTAAATTCCCTAATTGTTCTATGATTTAGTTGAGTTTTAATTGTTTCATTCATAAAAATCCCTCCGTATATAATTATCTTAAGGAGCATAGCTCCTTATTTATAATACCCTTAAATATACGAATTCAACATTCCAAAACTAAAAATACCCATAAATATTAGAATAAAATATACCGCAATTGCAATTAACCACAATATGATACTAGCCTTAAAGTAGTTCGCTTTACTGGGCTTAGTATTACTGCCAAATGCCCAAACAAATGTCATTACTATATTAACTACAGGAATTAAAAGTATAAGCATTGAAATAATCCATTCTTTGACAGTTACTACATCATCTTTCACTGGGTAAACATTTTGATGATTATCCATATTTTACCTCCCTAATATATTTGTTTATTGATACCCAGATTTGCTAAAAATATAACATTATAGTTATTTTTCAAAATCCAACCCACTTAAAGCAATAAAAATCTGTGAGGGTAAATAAAAAAACCACATTAGTATGCGAGATAAATTTCTCAAAATGTCTAAAAAAACATTGTTTGTGTTGAATTGTAGTATGTTATATATAGCTACATTGATATCGCAAAACAAAAAAAGGATAAATCCTGCAACAAGCAAAGAGCTATTTACTAATGGAAATTTATCGTATTTATAAACATCTAATGCCCTGAATAAATTTGAAAGTAAATTTGAAAAATAAAATAAGCTGACAAAAATTATTAAACCAATCTCATAAGGTGTATCCAAAAATACAGAATACAAAATTAGTGTGATAATTAAAAAACTTATATACCTCGTTATAATTACTCTTGCTTTATTCTTCTCCATTCTAATCCCATGCATCAAATGAGCTAAAGAAAATATCCCAATTCCAATTATGTAATTGCTCCCTTTAATAAGCAAGAAATAATCTGAAATAATAGTTAAAGCTATCGCTAAGTTCAAAAGATTAATGTCTTTCAAGGAAATTGAAGATTTCCTTTCTACTAAAGTCAACAATCCTACTAATAAAATACCTATGAATTTTAGCAAGTTTGAATAAATGAACAAATTGCTATAAAAAATATCCATTACCATAAAACTAACATAAACTACAAATAAAATAATCAATATAGTTTTTATCTCTAAATATGTTCTCTTATTCATTTCGCTCCTCTAAACAAAACAGGGCAAGAGCCCTGTTAAGAATTTCTGTTTCTTGTCATTACATCAAATACTACGGCTAGTATTAAGATAGCCCCTCTTATGATATATTGATATGATATTCCAACACCCATCAGGTTCATGCCATTAGATAGTGAAGCCATTACTAAAGCACCTATTATTGATCCAGTAACTTTACCAACTCCACCAGCAGCAGAAACTCCTCCAACATATGCTGCAGCTATTGCATCTAGCTCAAATCCCATACCAGCTGTAGTTGTAGCTGACTGCAATCTAGATGTGTAAAGTATTCCAGAAAGTGCAGATAACATACTCATAGAAGCAAACACAAAATAAGTAATATTTTTTACATTTATTCCACTTAATGCTGCTGCCTCAGGATTGCCTCCAACAGCATAAATATGCCTTCCAAGTACTGTTTTATTAGTTAGATAGTTATACAATGCAGTCACAATTAATACTATTACAACTGTCCAAGAAAGTCCATTATACTGTGCAAGTATCCAAGTAATATATGCGATCATCGCTGAAACTAAAACTAACTTTAAAGAAAATATCGGCATTGAAGGAACTTCAAAGTGATAGCTTAACTTTTTATTTCTATTCCTAAATTCACTTAAAATATACAAGCATATTCCTAAAATCCCTATAACCAACGTAGCCACATGAATTCCTTCAATACTGACAAAAGGAAAATCAGGAATAAATCCATTTCCTATATTATTGAAAGTTTTATTTTTAATTATAATAGTTCCTGTCTGATTTGTTACTTGCAATAGCGCTCCTCTAAATATCATCATACCTGCAAGAGAAACAACAAAAGCTGGAACTCCTACTTTGCCAACTAAAAATCCATTGAATAGTCCAACCACTATTCCAAGTACTAAAACAATTGGAATTGCAACAAATACCGACATATTATATCTTGTCAAAAGAATTGCAACAATTGCTCCTGCAAAACCTGCTAAATAGCCTACAGACAAATCTATATGCCTAATTACAATTATCAAAGTCATGCCAACTGCTAAGACTGCTATATATCCCACGGAATTTATTAAGTTGCTAATATTTCTGGGTGATATGAACACGCCATCTGTTAAAATAGTAAAGCCAATTATTATTGCAAATAATGCTATGAACATCCCGTAATCTCTTATATTCTCCTTAAGCATCTTTTTTAAGTCATTAAAAAACATTTTAGCTTACCTCCTCATGCGAATATTAGATTATTGCATACTCCATTATCTTATCTTGATTTGCTTGTTCAATCGGTAATTCACCAGTTATTCTGCCTTGTGACATGATATATATTCTATCGCTCATACCCAAAATTTCCGGTAATTCTGAAGATATCATTATTATACACATTCCCTGGCTAACTAAATCATTTATAATATTATATATCTCAAATTTAGCACCTACATCTATTCCTCTTGTTGGTTCATCTAAAATCAAAACTTTAGGCATTGTAAATAACCATTTTGCCAAAGATACCTTTTGCTGATTTCCCCCCGAAAGGTTTTGTACCTTTTGTTCAATTGAAGGTGTCTTTATATTCAATGTTTTTCTGTATTCATCTGCAACTGTAATTTCTTTGTTATCGTCGATCACTCCACTTCTAGCAATAGCTCTCAAGTTAGCAAGTGTGGTATTTTCTTTAACGTCTTGTATTAGGATCAGTCCTTCTCCTTTTCTGTCCTCAGTAGCATATGCAACTCCTGCTTTGATAGCATCATAAGGAGTTTTGAAATTCATGAGTTTACCTTCGACATATATTTCCCCACTGACCTTATATCCTTTTGGATTTCCAAAAACACTTAGTGCCAGTTCTGTCCTCCCAGCTCCCATAAGTCCAGCAATTCCAACTACTTCCCCTTTTCTAGCATAAATATTTACATCCTTTAAAATTTGCTTGGATGTTGCTTGATCAAATGCATTTAAATTCCTAACCTCGAATACAATATCTCCAATATTTTTAACTTTTCTCTTTGGAAAAACATCAGCTATTTCTCTACCAACCATGTGTTTTATAAGGACAGGTTCAGATACTTCATCTTTGTGAGCATCTAAAGAGCATATAGTTTTCCCATCTCTAAGTACAGTAACGGTATCTGCTACTTGAATTACTTCTTTAAGCTTATGCGACACCATGATTGATGTAATTCCTTCTTTTTTAAGCTCAACTAATAAATTTAGTAAATTCTCAGCATCATCGTCATTTAATGCTGCAGTCGGTTCATCTAAGATGAGCAATTTAACGTCCTTGCTAAATGCTTTTGCTATCTCTATTAACTGCATTTTACCAACACCGAGGTACTTTACTTTCATTTCAGGATTGATATTTAACCTAACTTTTTCTAACATTTTCTTTGATTGTTGGATTGTTTCGTTCCAGTCAATATTAATTCCATTTTTTATTTCATGCCCTAAGTATATGTTTTCATAAACAGTCATCTCAGGCACTAGTGCTAGTTCTTGATAAATTATAGCGATACCAGCTTTTTCACTATCCTGAATACTCTGAAACTTCTGCACTTCTCCATTTAATATAATTTCTCCATCATATGATCCATAAGGATAAACGCCTGAAAGTATTTTCATTAGAGTTGATTTCCCAGCCCCATTTTCTCCAACGAGGCAATGTATTTCTCCTCTTTTAACTTTAAAATTAACATTATCCAGAGCTTTAACTCCTGGAAACTCTTTAGTAATATTTTTCATCTCAAGTATATAATCTGCGTTATTTACAGTGTCCATAAAAACAACTCCTCTTTTAATAAGTCAATAAGGAAATAGTGAAAGTCATAGACTTTCACTATACCTAACTAATATTAAATTTTATAGTCCTGTAAATTCAGATGCATCATAGTAGCCAGAATCAATCAATGCTTCTTTAACATTTTCTTTATCTACTACTATTACTTCTGTTTGTTTTGCAGGAACATCTTTTACATTGTTATCGTATGATCCAGTTGTTTCTGGTGTTTTCCCTTCAAGTACTGAAACTGCCATAGCTATTGAATCTTTTACTAGAGTTCTGACATCTTTGAATACTGTCATGGATTGTTTTCCATCAATAATGTATTGTACTGATGCTTTTTCAGCATCTTGTCCAGTAATTACATAGCTAGTAACATCTGAATCAGCTGCAAATACATCTGCTATTGATCTTGCTGTACCATCATTTGGTGCAAGTATAAATACATCACCTTTGTCTGCTGCACTTACAGCAGTTAAGTTTGCTTCAGCTTTATTTTTAGCTTCATTGAAATCCCAGTTAGTAGTTATTTGGCTAATGATCTTGCTCATTTCATCTCTTGTTAGTTCTTGTTTATCTTGTAATGCAACAGCTTCTGATGAGTTCTTTATTACGAAAGTTCCATCTGCAATCTTTGGTTGAAGAACTTTCCAAGCTCCTTCGAAAAATAAGAAAGAGTTGTTGTCTGATGCTGCTCCAGCATATAGATATAATGGATTTCCAGTTCCAGTTGCTTTATCAATTAAATATTGTCCTTGTGCTTGACCAACTGCAACGGAATCGAATGTTACATAGTAGTCAACAGCGTCAGTACCTGTTATCAATCTATCGTAGGCAATTACAGTTACGCCTTCAGCTTTAGCTGCTTCAGCTGCAGCTGCAGCTGCTTCGCCGTCTTGTGGACAAATAATTAATACTTTGATTCCCTTAGTCAACAAAGATTCAACATTTTCTTTTTCTTTTGCTGAAGAACCTTGGCTGAATAAAATTTCAACTGAATAATCAGTATCAGCTAATGCCTCTTTAAATCTAGTTTCGTCTTGTACCCATCTTGGTTCATCTTTAGTTGGTAGTACAACACCAATAGTTGGGCCTGTCGATGTCTCCCCTCCGTTGTTTTCACCTGTGTTTTCTTCATTATTTCCGCCTGAAGTACATCCCGCTAAAGTAGCTAATACCAATAACATAACAGCTGCAATAGCAAAAAATTTCTTTTTTTGCATTTTTTCCTCCCCTTTCTGTAACCGATTTCATCCTTAAGTGCAAACGTTTGACTAAATACTCTATTATTATATTCCTTTAAATTCTTGATGTCAATATTTGATATATTCAAAAAATTTATTAATGAGAAAATTTAAGGGTATAAATTTCCTAAGGAGGTAATAGATATGAAGCTAACATATTTAAGTCATTCGGTATTTATATTAGAATCAGACTGGTTCAAGGCTATATTTGACCCTTTTATAACAGGCAATCCCTTAGCTAAAGTTCTACCCACTGACATCAACAACATAACCCATATATTCGTATCACATGGCCATCAAGATCACCTAGGCGATACAATAGACATAGCTAATGCAAATGATGCATTGGTAATTACAAATGCAGAAATTGCTGGGTATCTTTCTACTTTTGGTGTTGATACGCACCCAATGCATATAGGAGGTCGCTACAAGTTTGATTTTGGAACTGTTAAACTAACGCCAGCGCTTCATGGCTCATCTATTGAAACAGAAAAAGGCGTATTATATGGCGGCAATCCATGTGGTTTTCTATTGGAAATAAACGGCAAAAAAATATATTACGCTGGAGACACTGGGCTTTCAATGGATATGAAACTATTAAGAGATGACGGAATTGATATTGCAATTCTGCCAATCGGTGGGAATTATACAATGGATATCGACGATGCAGTAAAAGCGGTCAAACTTATTGAACCTAAACTTTCTATCCCGATGCACTACAATACGTTCCCACTTATAAAAGCAGACCCATTAGAATTTAAAAAGAAAAATATCTACAGTGAAACAAAGATCCTAGATGTTGGTGAAAGTTATTTATTTTAAAGAAAACGCACGACAAATCGTGCGTTTCTTATTCTCCAAAATTTTGGTCGATTAATTTTTTAATGCCTTCAATTGCAGCTTCTTCGTCTTCACCTTCTGCTTTGAAGATCAGATGAGTACCTTTCCCTGCTCCCATGCTCAAAACAGACATAATGCTTTTAGCAACATATTCTTGTCCATCTAATTCAATAGTAATGTTAGACTTGTACTTTGAAGCCTCTTTAACTAAAAGACTTGCAGGTCTAGCATGTAACCCGGTTTCATTTTCAAGTGTTACTTCTAATTTCTTCATACCATAACCCTCTCTATTAAATATTTGCTTATTATCCATTCAATAAATATTCTAACCTTTTAGTGATAAAAGAGCAACCACTATTTAAATATATCTATCTAAAATTTTCAAGCAAATATTTTTCTGCTTCAACACTCCATAATCCCTTGTTGTTTTCCACTATTTCTGCAAGCTTTTCAAATCTCTTGTCTTCTTTTGCTTTCTCCCTAAAGTCTTCAATGGCTGTCAATGGCATGTTTATTTGAGTATAGATTAATTTTTTGCCTCCTGGAATCTTTGGTAGATTTAAAGTAGTATCAATGACACTGTCTAATCCACCTATATGAGTAACCATACAAGCTGGATTAATTTTTTTATTTTCAGTAAGCTTTAAAGACTCAATTAAGTCGTCTGTATTTCCTCCTGTTGTCCCCATAACATGAGTTGAATTATAGTGGACGTTATAGAAGTTGATTTCGCCTTTAAAATTAGTATCAGTAGGTCCTGCAAAGAAATTCAAGCATCCATCTCTAGCGAGAATTCTGTCAGCCTGTTCTACTACTTCTCTCACAGGTGCCATGGCGAATACATCGTCATACCCATGTCCTTCAGAAATTTCCATTAAATAATTGTCAGGATCGGCTATTTCTTTTGTATTTACAAAAATAAGCTTGATTCCGCATTTTTTTGCCTCGTCCTCAAAAATTTCCCTTGTTCTTTCTAGTCTATTGCTGTCTACATCTGTAACCACAACAAGCTTAGGGTTTTTATCTCCATGTAAAGCATAATCAATAGTTCCAAGACCCATTGGACCTGCACCTGCCAGTATAGCTAAATTACCTTTGTCTTTTATTCCCATAAAATGAGTGTATTTTCCCATTTCTGTATGATATGTTGCATGATATGCACCTATTATACATGACATAGGTTCAGCTAAGCTTGCTTCATAATATGCATCGCCTTTGTAGTTGATCAAACAACCCAATTCCATTACTTCAGGCGGCACTATCGCATAAGTTGCATCTCCACCAAAATACATATATGAATATCCAGGAGAAGCCATGCTCCCTTTGTAATTTAAAGCTGGTTGTTGCGCAAATTTAGTACCCGGTTTAAATTGATCTTGCCACTTTTTCCCGACCTTTACTATATTGCCTGCAAATTCATGTCCAATAATTATTGGATTTTCAGATACATCTTTAGGCACTCTTTTATGTTTTTCTCCTAAAATTGCACATTTATAAGTTGACATGCAAATACTGTCAGAGATAATCTCAACTAATATCTCATCATCTTTTATCTCAGGAAGTTCAAATTCTTCCAATCTCAAATCATTAGCCCCGTATAATCTTACTGCTTTTGTCTTCATTTCTTTTCCTCCCTCTTTATTTAGCTGTAAAAGTAGAATAAATAAAATCTACATCATTAGTTTTTGTGAGTTCTTTTAACTTTTCTTCATCTTCGCTTATAATAGTTGCGATGTTGGCTAAAATGCTTAAATGCTCATCGCCTTTCCCAGCAATTCCAATCACTAGATATGCTTTTTCACCATCGAAGTCAACTCCATCAGGAAATTGTAGGATAACTATGCCTGATTTCTTAATAAATTCCTTTGCTTTTCCAACTCCATGGGGTATAGCCACTCCACTACCAATATATGTGGTTAAATCATTTTCCCTTTCAATCATGGCATCAATATAAGGTTTATCAACACAGCCACTCTTGACTAAGAGTTCTCCTGCAAACCTAATAGCGTCATACTTAACCATATTTGGTAAATTTAACAAAATATTCTCTTTCAATAAAACATCTGCATTTCCTTCATCTGCTCTTTTGCTCTTACTAGAAAACAGATTTAACCCCATTTTTTAGACCTCCAAATTTCTAATTTTCATAATGAACTCTTTCATAAAATTCATTTAAATATTCTTCCAACAACTCATGTATCATGCCTTTTTCGGAATTTCTTAAAGTAAATAAAAAGTTCTCGTCTTCAACAATTTTTGAACTCAGAAAACTCATCACGCTTAGCTTATTCTTATTTATATCCTTTGGCGCAAGCATTATTATCGCTAAATCTATTTTACTTGAATTTCCATCGTTCTCTATATATATTGGCTTTAAAAGTCTTATAGCCCCAAATATAAGCCGATCAACTCCTGCTGTTTTTGCATGAAGCAAAATTGCATTATATTGATCTAATACCGTACTGCCTAAGCTTTCTCTCTTAAGCAATCCTTCTTTTATATTTGAAACTTCAGTATCGTTTCTACCAATTGTATTACTTATATGATCAATCAATGAGTTTATGCTTTCTGCCTCTAGAATGTCTACTACAAAAAGATTGTTAAGCACTTCAAGTATTGCATCCAAATAGTCTTTTAAACTATTCAGATCTTTTTTGGCTATTGACCTTGATGCTCTTGTCTCTTTAGCTTTGTCGATTATATTGAAATCCTTTAAAAACTCATCGATTAACTTTTTATCATCACTAAGCAAAAGTGGGTTAACCACTATTAAAGGTATTTTCCCATAGTCAATTGGAATAGTGGATATAATAAAATCAATATCTTTATTTGTTTCTAGCACTTCTTCAATGTTCAATGAAGAAACCACACCTACTATATTTAAATTTTGATATTCATTTTGTAATCTTGTAGAAAGAAGTGTAGCTGTCCCCATTCCAGTTGCGCATACTACAAGTACATCGTATTTGATTGTATTTTTTCTGTTTCTTTCGACCGATGCTCCAATATGCATTGCTATATATGCTGTTTCAGAATCAGGTATCTTTGTGCCGAGTTCTATCTCAATAGGTTTAACTGCTTTTATAGCAACTCTATAAATCTCTGTGTAATTGTTTTTTATTTCCTCTAAAAGAGGATTTCTTATTTCCATATTCATTCTGATCCTATATAGTGCTGTCTGCAAATGTGTTGCTAACCAAATTATAGACTGCCTATCAATCTTTACATTCAATCCCAATTCACCATAAGCATTTGACAGGATTCTCGAACTGATTTTAATTATCTCATCATCTATCTGGGAAGTTTTAGTCCCCGCATTCCCTATTATGTGCATTGTGATATATCCTATTTCATCTTCAGGCATGGAAATGTTAAACTTTTCTCCAATTGCCTTTGAGAGTTTCTCTGCTTCTATATATTCATCACATTTTTTTAATATATTTAAATAATCTTTGTCGATGATTATATTTTCACCCTTATTTATTCTATCTATTGCAATTGCTAAATGTATGAGCAAACCAATATATGCCCTATCATTTAAAGTTGTTTTTAGTTTGTTTTCATTGTCAATTAATAACTTCTCTAATTCATACAATATGTTTTTGCTTATCAAGTTTACAAGATTTTCCCTTGTTTCTACACTCAATCTATCCTTATTTCTAATAACATCAATCAGTTCCGTCTCTTCTATATTTTCATATATTAAATCAACTATTGCCCTCCTCTTGTCAGATTCATTTGCATCTACATAGAATCCAACACCAGGTTTGCGAACTAACTTGCATCCATATTTCTCTAATCTTTCACTGACTTTATCCAAATCGTGGCTTATTGTTCCTTCAGTAACATTTAATTCAGTAGTAAAATTGTTGATTTTTAATGGTTCACTTGCGTTCAAGAGTTCAGTCAATATATAAACTATTCTTTGATTTTGTGTGTAGTTTTTGATTTCTCCACTTTTTTTAATATTCTCCAAAAGTAATCCTCTACTCTGTTCGCTTCCAACAAATCGAATGCCCTTCCCCGATCGGCTATCAATCGAGCACGAAAAGTAGTCTAAATATGAATCTAAATCCCTAATTTCTCTAGATACTGTCCTATTGCTCACATTCATTTTCTTACCTATCTCGGATACAGTAAAAAATCTATCTTCCTTGATTAAGAGTTCTATAATCTCTCTTTGCCTTTGGGTGAGTTTAATTGAAATCACTACTATCACCTCTTTAAAGTAAGCAGCGAAATAAAATCCGCTGCTTACACAATTATTTGCCTAATAGTCTGTCGACCAGTTTGTCGTATTCTGGGCTGTTAATAAAATTGTCAATAGAAACATGATATGCATTTGGTGCCTTTGCTCTAGCTCTTTCTGTCAAGCTCTTGTGTGTTATTATTACTTTCGCATCCGATGGTATTTCTTCAATTGCACAATGCATAACTTCAATATCTAAACCAGCTTTTTTGAGCTTGTTTTTTAAAGTGGTCGCACCCATTGCACTTGAGCCCATACCAGCATCACATGCAAATACTATTTTGTTGACATTTGTCAAAGCACCGTTTGAAGCTGTATTATCTTGTGGTTTGTATTTCATCTCTTTTACTTTTTCTTTTGCTCCAGATAAATCTTCCTCACTTACTTTATCTGAACTTCTCTTTACAAAGTATGATGCTACCAAGAATGATACAGCGGTAGATATAGCAACCCCTGCTAATACACCTAAATAGTTTCCTTTTGGTGTCATTGCCATTAAAGCAATTATGCTGCCTGGTGAAGGAGTTGCAACTAAGCCTGCATTAAATATTGAAAATGTCAATACGCCACTAGCTCCCCCTGCTATTACTGCTAACACTAATATTGGATTCATCAATACATATGGGAAATAAATTTCATGTATTCCACCTAAGAAGTGAATTATGACAGCTCCAGGAGCTGATTGTTTAACCGATCCCTTTGAGAATACCCAATATGCTAACAATATGCCTAATCCAGGACCAGGATTTGTTTCAAGCAAGAAAAATATTGACTTGCCAACTTCTTCTGCTTCTTGAATACCAATAGGTCCCAATACTCCATGATTAATAGCGTTGTTTAAGAAAAGAATTTTGCCCGGTTCAATGAAAATAGATGTTAAAGGCAACAATCCAGCATTTACTATTGCTTCTACACCAGATTTTAAAATATTATTTAGTCCTTCTACTAATGGTCCGATTGCTAAATAAGCTAAAATTGCAAGAATTGCCCCTAAGATACCCAGTGAGAAATTGTCAACCAACATCTCAAATCCTGCTCTTACCTTTCCTTCAATAGCTTTATCGAATTTTTTTATTAAATAAGCTGCCAAAGGTCCAACTAACATAGCGCCTAAAAACATTGGCACATCTGCACCTACTATAACGCCCATAGTAGCTATTGCGCCGATAACTGCACCTCTTTGTCCTGCAACATTTTTACCTCCAGTATAACCAATTAGCAATGGAAGCAAATATGTTATCATTGGTCCGACTAGTGATGCTAATTTTTCGTTTGGCCACCAACCAGTAGGAATGAATATCGCCGTTATTAAACCCCAAGCGATGAATGCACCTATGTTTGGCATTACCATGCCGCTTAAAACTCTGCCAAATCTTTGAATGTTTTGTCCTTTCCCACCAGCTGAATTTTGTAGACTACTAGACATATCTGACATTTTGGTACCTCCTCTTCATTACTTTAATATAATTATATTAATAGAAACGATTAATTTCAATCAAAAGTAGTCATGTTTTAGTCTACAATAATTACTGCCAAAATTAAATATCCTATTGCATCACCCTATAATATCGGATTTCGCCATTCACAATAGTGTTCAAAATGTTCAATTTTTCGTCAAATACAATCATATCGGCATCTTTTCCGATCTCTATACTTCCCTTCCTATCATCCATACCGATCGCTTTAGCAGCTGACAAACTAGCCATTCGAACAGCATCGCTTAATTTTATACCTACATGATGCACAAGATTAAACACTGCTCTATCTAGTGTCAAAGTAGAACCTGCAATCGTGCCATCCTTCAATATAGCCTTTCCTTCCTTGACTGTAACATCTTGTCCACCCAATTTATACATTCCATCAGCTTTGCCTGCTGCCATCATTGCATCTGATATTAGAATTATAGAGTCAAAACCTTTCACATCTATGGCAAGTTTTAAGGCTGCTTTATGGATATGGATCATATCGGCTATTAATTCACATTTGACTCTCTCATCAGTTAAAGCAGCACCGATTATTCCAGGCTCCCTATGGCTAAATGATCTCATCCCATTGTAAAGATGCGTGGCTATGGTTGCTCCTGAATCAATAGCTTTTCTTGCGATGTCGAAAGTTGAATTTGTATGCCCCAAAGCTACTTTAATTCCTTTTTCTTTCAAATATCTAATTGCACCAAATGAATTTTCCATCTCGGGTGCAATTGAAACAACTTTCAAGTGATTATTTGAAGCTTTTATGAATTCATCTATTTCTTCTATTGTTGGATTTTTAAGGTATTTTTCTGGTTGAGCACCTTTCTTTTCTTTAGAAAAATATGGTCCTTCTAAATATATGCCAACCATATTTGAATACCTCATATCAGAGTCAATATATTCACTACCCGCATTTAATACATTGATTAAATCTTCATGCTTCGATGTAATAGTAGTTAACAGATATGAAGTAACCCCATTTTTTAAGTGGAATTTCGAAATTTCATCAAAAGCATCAAAATTTGCATCCATGAAATCATAACCAGAATTTCCATGATTGTGAATATCAATAAATCCTGGTGAAAGATAATTTGATTTAGCATCGATAACTTCCAAAAAATCTTCTGGAGATACTTCCTCAGAAGTAATATCAATTATCTTGCCATCTTCAACTATTACACTTTTATCATTTAAAATTTCATATGGAGTTATAACTCTCGCATTTTTAATCAATAATCTCATTTGAATGCCCCCTTTAGACTATGATACCCTATTTTAAGCAAAATAAAATCGAGTAGCGATATACTCGATTTTTTGTTTATATAGTTATCTATCGTTTAAGATGATTGTAAAAAGATCATCTCCTGCATTTACATATTCAGCTTCTGTAATTTTTATTTCTTTAACTACTTCCATATTTGTTATTACTATAGGAGAAATTGTCGACTTTACATTCTTTGAAATAAATGGCCAATCCGCCTTAATCAGTTTGTCACCAGTTTTAACTTTTTGACTTTTACTAACATAAACTTCAAATCCTTCGCCTTTTAAGTTGACTGTATCTATGCCTAAATGTATCAGTATTTCAACATTCTGTTTGTTTCTTAACCCCAGTGCATACTTTTGAGGTGCAATCTGTACTATCTCTCCATCAAAAGGAGCGTAAACAAATTCGCCATCGGGCAATATGGCTACTCCATCTCCGACTAATTTACCAGAAAAAACTTTATCTGGCACATCTTCAATTTTAACAATTTTCCCAGTAATTGGAGATTTAATAACAACCTCATTACTTATTTCTTTCTTAAACATATTAAACATCAAGTCTTCACTTCCTAAACATTTATGATTTTAATTTTATCCCCATTATTTATGCACTTTAAAAGCAATATATATTCATCTTTAATTTGCCCTATAACATTTACTCTTTCATCCGCATTATAATCTTTCTTTGTAATTTGAATTTCGCCAGAATATCTACCGTATTTATAATTATCAATCGTTAGACTACCTCTACTTCTCTTAATGCAATTATAATCTATGATTTTATCACCCATTGACGCATACTCTCTTGATTCTTTCAATCTCATGAGAGAATAAGGGGAATCTTCTCTTATACTAAAAATTGTGCCATCCAAATATTTGTGATTTGAATCTAACTCAACAGGCAAAATTATAACATCATTTTCTCTGTAATACTTTATCATATCGTATTCAGTATGTGATATTATGCCATCACCAACAATAATATCATCAATCGAATAATTTTTATTCATATCAACATAACATGCATATGGTGCGCAATTTCTATGGCTTTCTAAAGTAGGCAACCCTTCATAAATAGGTCCTCTCAAATTTACATCTCCAGGTATGAAAGCATATATTTGGAAACTATTGTTTAACAGCATATTATTTAGATCAATAAATTGTTCATCATCTAGTCCTGTATCAACTCTAGGATAAAAATTGTGTATTGCTGCTATTTTGTTGCCACAAGAATTGCTCAATTCTTCTAGACTGACTTTATTAATTGTAGATCCATTTATAGCTATCTTGACATTTTTATTTAATTCAATAATTTCCTTAATGCTGAAGCCATAATCTATTCTTAAACAATCTAATTTCAATAGATTCACAAGCTCGTTTAAATTCTTAACTTTAAAATTAGATAATGTTCTTGTTGAAACATCAGCTATCACACTATACCCTATTTTTTTAATACTTTTTATCATTTCAATTACTTCATCTATAAACTCATCATTACTTTCTTCTGGTACATGCAATGATGTAAACACAGAAGCTCCCTCTGTATATACAAAGGTTAAAGCTTCTATGTTTTCTCTCCAATTGGATACATAAATTGAAAAACCTATATTACTAGACATTTTTAACTTCTTCATCTTTCACAACAAAGTAAGTGATAATAAAACCTGCTATATAAGATATTACTAAACCAATAAAATAATTTAACATTGACTCTGGTTTCATTATTGGTATTGCAACTAATCCCGATGGCCCCCATGCGTTTGCCAATACTTTACTAAACATTACATATGCTCCACCAAAGCCAGCACCAAGTCCAGCTGTTATAAATGGTTTAAATAATGGTAATGTAACTCCATAAATGAGTGGTTCGCCTACTCCTAAAAATCCTGCTGGCAAAGCCCCTGTGATGATCTTTTGCATTCTATGATTTCCCACTCTTTTTGATTTAATGTATATTGCAATAGCTGCTCCTACTTGACCAGCTCCAGCCATAGCAAGAACAGGGAACAAAGATACTCCACCTAAATTTTCTAATTGAATAGCGTATATAGGAATTAATCCATGGTGAAGCCCTAACAATACCATTGGTAAAAATATAGCAGCCAAGATATACCCACTTATGATATTGACAATCGAATTAGAAGAACCAATTATTAAACTCAAACCTTTTACTAACAAGTCGGAAATGTAACCTGTAACAGGCATAATGATAAAAACAAATAGCACAGAAGTTATTAGTAATGTTAAAAATGGAGTTACTACTAAATCTAATACATCAGGTATTCTCTTTCTAATCCATTTCTCTATCTTAGATAATATCCATACACCTAAAATAACTCCAATTATTCCACCCTTGCCAGTTGTCAATATAGAATTTAATGGCACATCAGCATCATATAATCCAAATATTGTTGAAATAGCGACAATATTTGGGCTTATTGATATTGCGCCAAGCATACCACCTAAACCTTCTGTTGCACCAAATTGTTTGGCTGAGTTTATACCTGTATAAATTGCAAAATAGCTTAAAAATCCACCGCCAATAAGAGCAAATAACAATTGTATAACTTTCCATGCACCTTCAGCTGGTAAAATTGCTTGCCCTTGTAATGTCGAAATCAAGCTTGCTAAACCATTGAATAAACCAGCGGCGATAATTGCAGGAATAAGAGGAATAAATATATCTGCAATCGTTTTTATAGCATTTTTAAGAGGACTTTTTTTCTGCATAGCTTTCATTTCCTCTTTATTCTCTATCCAATCTTCATCTACAGAGAAATCCCTAGGAATACCTAGTTCATCGATGCAGATATCCGCAACTTTCTTAGCTTTGCCTGGACCCAAAACAATTTGTGCGTAATTACCGTCTAAAACAATCCCAAGTATGCCCTCAGTGTTTTTTAGCTCCTCTTCTTTTACAAGACTAGGATTTTTAACTGTAATTCTAAGTCTAGTCATACAATTAGCTGCTTTTAAAACATTTTCTTTGCCACCAACAAGTTCAACGATTTTTTTAGCGAGTTCCTTATTATCCATACTTTTCCTCCCCTTTATATATTAATTTAATAGAGCTAGTCTAATATGTCCTTTACTTTTTAACAATCTGTCTGTCGCTTCTTCAAATGTACATCCCTTAAGAATCATAACAATTGCTGTTTTGGCATTGCCATTTGCCAACTCTAAATATTTTTTGGCTTCTTCTCTAGTACAATTAGTTGCAGAAATAACAATATTTTCAGCTCTAATTTTAAGTTTTTCATTTGTTTGGACTACATCTACCATCAAGTTTTGGTACACTTTACCTATTCCAACCATTGTCCCTGTTGATATCATATTTAAAACCATTTTTTGTGCAGTGCCTGCTTTTAATCTAGTTGATCCAGTCAATACTTCAGGACCTGTCACAACTTCTATTGCTAAATCCGCCTCTTTGCCAACTTCTGAATCTTTATTACATGCAATCGCAATTGTATGTGCACCTATTGACTTAGCATATTTTAACCCAAATATTACGTAAGGAGTTCTACCACTTGCAGCTATTCCAACAACTACATCTTTACTATTCACACCGATTGATTTTAGATCTTCTTCACCTAATGTCGTACTATCTTCAGCTCCTTCTACTGCTTTTATGAACGCCTTCTCACCTCCAGCAATTAACCCAATCACTAAATCATCCGGCGTTCCAAATGTTGGTGGACATTCTACAGCATCTAATAGTCCAAGTCTTCCACTAGTTCCTGCTCCCATGTAAATTAGCCTTCCACCGTCTTCTAAAGCTTTGGTACAAATCTCAATTGCTTTTGCTATATTTTCTAATTCATCTCTCACAGCCTTTATTACGTTTTCATCTTCTTCATTCATAACTCTAACAATTTCCAATGGTGACATCTCATCTAAATTATATGTCTTTGGATTTCTTGCTTCTGTTGTTAGTTTTTCTATATTTGTCATGTTTTTATCTCCTCCTTCTTATTAATCAACTGGTTTATACGGTTTTTGTATATGCGTCTTTTCAAATTGCTTTAGATATTTTTCATAATTTCTATTTATAAATGCTGTAAATAAAATATCGATTATATTCAATTGAGATATTCTTGAAGACATTGCACCACTTCTAAATATAAATTCTGTTGCTGAAACATAAAGATTATAATCCGCAATTACAGACAATGGATTTTCTTCAAATCTCGTTATAGCTATAATTGGTGCATTATTTTCTTTGGCTGTTTGCACACACCTAAGAACTTCTTCTGTCATTCCTGAATAGCTGATCGCAATTGCAACATCATCCTTAGTGATGTTTCGGGCTTGAAGCAACTGAGCATGCCAGTCATCGCTAATCAAGCATGGTTTATTCACTCTTAAAAATTTAAGATAGGCATCTTTTGCCACTAAAAGCGATGAGCCCATTCCAAATAGGTGAATTGTATTTGCCTTGTCCAACAAATCAACACATTTTTCTAGTATTTCTAAATCAATAAGCTTCATAGTATTTTCCAATGAAACAACATTCTTGTATGTTACTTTCTCAATAATGCTTTCTAACGAATCTTCCCGATTTATTTCTTGGCTTTTTTCGTCTAATACCTCTTTTTTTAATGCCAGCTCATAAACCAAAGATTTCTGAAAATCTTTGTAGCCTTTAAACCCTAATTTCTTGCATAATCTCACGATGGTTGAAGCAGAAGAATACGTTTTCTCAGCTAGTTCATGAATAGTAAAATTTGCTGCTTCCTCAGGTTTCTCAAGCAGAAAATCAATTATCTTCTTATCTGCGCCATTTGCATTAGCTTTATACTCTTGAATTCTAACAAATGTACTTTTCATAAGTTGCCTCCATGGAATAACTTAACAAAGTGTTATGAATATTATACCATTTGAAATTAAATTATAAACGTAAAGATACTATAATGAAATTATATTTCATATTATGAATGATTTATATTTAATAAGTTAATTTATTTGCATATATTTAATACTTATGTCACTTTATGCTATAATTAATGATAATAACTTTAGGAGAATATTATGGACTATATATATCAAAAATTTTATATTGATCTATCAAATCGCGATATTATCTCTTTTGTTGGAGCTGGTGGAAAGACTACTACAATTGAAAAACTTTCAAAAGAGTTGTCTTCACTAAATAAGAAAGTTCTTGTAACAACTTCAACTGCTATGTTCAATCCAAATATGGACATATATGACATTATCTTCATTGGTTCATTCCC
The DNA here is from genome assembly GCA_018434075.1 of Tissierellaceae bacterium. Lineage (GTDB taxonomy): Bacteria > Bacillota > Clostridia > Tissierellales > Tissierellaceae > Soehngenia. Next base: position 26,216 of record JAHDQA010000011.1, on the reverse strand, counting down.
TGAAGATTATGTACCTAAAGATAGTTCAATTACATTTTATTCAGACACTTCTATAGGTAAAAAAGTGAAATGCTTAGATTTAAATAATATTGATGAGATAATAAAAAGAGATGTCTTTGACTACATACTCATTGAAGCTGACGGTTCAAGAGAAAAACCTATTAAAGCTCCAAATGAAACTGAACCCGTAATAACAAACTACACTACAAAGACCGTAGGAGTAATAGGTCTAGATTCATTAGGAAAACCAATTCAAGAAATATGCCATAGGCCTGAAATCTTTTGCAAATTGACAGATAAATTAATTGATGATTCGGTTGACATCAATTCTATAACCGAATTAGTGAAAAGTCCCCTAGGATTATTTAAAAATGCCGTTGGAGAGAAGATTTTATATATAAATAAAATTATAGAAATTTCTGATGCTATCGAAATCAAGAGTAGTTTAAAAGATGTTCCAGGCCTTAAGGTAGTTTTTGGTGAAATGTATGATTGGAGGAAAGTCAATGCAAATAGTAATAGTTAGAGGCGCAGGAGATATTGCGTCAGGTATTATACATAGGCTTTTTAAGTCTGGATTTAAAGTGATTGCTCTGGAAATTGAAAAACCGCTTTCTATCAGAAGAACTGTGTCATTTTCGGAAGCTATATACGATGGAGAAATAACCATTGAAGGCATCAAAGCAGTCCGTGCTGACAGTGTGGGCAGTGCAATGAATATCTTAAAAGAAGGAAATGTGCCAGTATTGATTGACGAAGAGGGCTTAAGCATAAGTCAAATAAAGCCAATAGCAGTTGTTGATGCAATCTTGGCTAAAAGAAATATCGGAACCAATAAAAATATGGCTCCTATTACTATTGGTGTAGGTCCAGGATTTTGTGCGGGTGATGATGTTGATTATGTAATTGAAACAAAGAGAGGGCATTATCTCGGAAAAGTTATATATAAAGGCTCTGCTATTCCAAACACAGGTATACCTGGATTAATAAATGGATATGGAGAAGAAAGGGTAATAAAGTCTCCACAAGATGGTTTAATCAAACATGTGAGGAAAATAGGTGATTTAGTAAATGAAGGCGATCTTATCTGCTATGTGGGAGAAGAAAAAGTAAAAGCTCCAATAAGCGGAGTTATTCGAGGTCTTATAAAAGAAAACCTTTATGTTGAAAAAGGATTAAAAATAGGAGATATAGATCCTAGATCAGACATAGATTACATTTACACTATTTCTGATAAAGCAAGAGCTGTCGCTGGAGGGGTTTTAGAAGCTCTATTACATGGGTTGTCAAAGGGTGATAAAAATGAATATTAATGTTTTAAAAGAACTTATTTATCTTCTAGATCAAGGCAAAGTATTTGCACATGCAACTATTGTAAATGCAAAAGGCTCTACGCCAAGAGAAATTGGCGCTGATATGCTGATTTTAGAAAATGGCGAAACAGTGGGGACTATTGGGGGAGGAGCGTTAGAACTTAAAGTCATAGAGTTAGCAAAAGATTGTATTCTGTCGCAAAAAAGCAGCATCTTTAATCTTCCACTAAATTCGCCAGAAATAGGTATGATATGTGGCGGAGAAGTTGATGTTTTCATCGAAACCTTCAAATCAAAACCTAAATTAATCATATGCGGTGCTGGCCATGTTGGAAAAGCGCTATATGATATCGCAAAAACACTAGACTTCAAGATATCTATTTTGGATGACCGAGAAGAGTACTTAAATGAAACGAGATTTCCTGATGCAGATGAGTTGATCTTAGGAAAAATAAATGAATCTTTGATCAATTGCCATATTGATGAAAATACTTATATCTGTATTGTCACAAGAAGCCATAGAGAAGACTATGAAGCATTAGAATCCGTGGTAAACTCTAACGCAAATTACATAGGTCTAATGGGCAGTAAGAAAAAAGTAAAAGAAATATTTGATGAGCTCTTGTCTAACGGAATAGATGAGATCAAATTGTCAAAAGTTAAAGCTCCAATAGGTTTTAATATTGCTACAAACTCACCTGAAGAATTAGCAATTAGCATAATAGCAGAAATACTTGCTATAAAAAACAATAAAATTCCCCTTAAAATTTAAGGGGAATTTTTTAATATAGTATTTTTTTTAAGGCATCTAAGGCATAATTTATTTCTTCTAATGTATTGTGATATCCAATTGAAAACCGTATAGTTCCTTGTGGAAAGGTCCCTAAAGTTTTATGAGCTGATGGAGCGCAATGCAGTCCGCACCTAGTCATGATATTATATTCTGAGTCAAGTGCATGGGCCACTATAGCGTTGTCATGGTGAAGACAATCCACAGAAACAGTGCTAACTCTGCCTTCTGTAGCTTTTAAGCCAACTATCTTAAGCTTATCTATGTCATTTAATCCGTCAATGAGCTTTTGTGCCAAATTCATTTCTTTTTTATAAATATTGTTTATCCCAATCTTTTTTATGAATTTTAAAGCTTCATTTAAGCCAAATATACCAGGCAAGTTTAACGTGCCACTTTCAAATTTGTCAGGCATAAACGGAGGAATTCCCTCTGAATCTGACATGCTGCCTGTTCCACCTACAATAAGTGGCTCAATCTCATTTATCATATCAGTTGAAACTAAAAAGCCTCCAATACCCTGAGGCCCCATTAAACCCTTATGCCCAGTAAATGGAAGAAAGTCTACATTATTTTCTTTCATATCTATCATTATACTGCCCGCAGTTTGAGCTGTATCAACAACAAACTTCACTCCATTTCTCCTGCATATTTCTCCAACTTCTTTTATGGGAAGAATTGTGCCGCACACATTAGACGCATGTGTTATCACTACTAATTTAGTGTTTTCCTTTATTGACTTTTCAATGTCATATGGATTAAGCCGCCCAAATTCATCACACTTAACTCTTGTAAACTCCACTCCGCATTTTTCTAATTGAACTAAAGGCCTCATAACAGCATTATGTTCCATTGAAGAAACAATTACATGATCACCATGCTTTAAATATCCCTTGATTACAGTGTTTAAACTTTGTGTTATATTTTGAGTAAATATACAATTTGCACTGTCTTCTCCATTAAATAATTCTCTTAACATTTCTCTTGTCTCAAATACAATTTCTTCGGCTTTATATTGTTCGCTATACCCTCCTCTATTTATGTTGGCTCCTATATTGTCAATATAGTACTTCATGCTATCACTAACTCCAGGCGCTTTTGGGAAACTCGTAGCAGCATTATCTAAATATATTTTGTTCATATTTATCCCTCCATAACTATAATACATCAAATATATCATTAGATTCTATATTCACTATTGTTTTTTTCAATAGATAATGATTATCTATTGCGAATTAAAATGTTTATTTTTTAACAATTGTTGTATACTAAAATTAAATAAGAAGGGAGGAGATTGTTGATGAAAAAGAACAAAGGTATTATTTCCACAGGTCTAGTAATTGGACTAATTTCAGTTTTATTAGTTAAATTTGGAAATCCTGCTAATATGGGTTTTTGTATCGCTTGTTTTATAAGAGATACAGCAGGAGCTTTAGGATTACATAGGGCAGAAGCTGTGCAATATGTTAGACCCGAAATAATCGGAATAATTATTGGCGCATTTGTAATGAGTATTGCAGGCAAAGAATTTAAAGTAAAGGGTGGCTCTGCTCCTCTAACTAGATTTGTTCTAGGGTTTTTTGTAATGATAGGTGCTTTGATGTTTTTAGGCTGTCCGTTGAGAATGATTTTAAGATTAGCAGGTGGAGATTTAAATGCAGTCATTGGCATCTTAGGATTTACAGCAGGTATATTTGTTGGTGTGCTATTTTTAAATAAAGGTTTTAGTCTAAGAAGAACTTATGAATTGCCAAAGTTTGAAGGATTTATTATGCCAAGTGTAACAGTTGTTTTATTTATTCTTTTAGTGGCATTCCCAAGTCTATTGTTGTTCAGTGAAAAAGGCGCAGGAGCAAGCCATGCTCCAATTTATTTCTCACTAGTTGATGGCTTAATAGTTGGAGTGTTAGCTCAAAAAAATAAACTCTGCTGTGCTGGAGGTATAAGAGATGTAATTATGTTTAAAGACTTTCATCTAATTTCATGGTTTTTGGCTATTTTTGTTGCTGCTCTAGTCGGGAACTTATTATTAGGTCAATTTAAACTGGGTTTTGTTGATCAACCTATTGCTCATACTGATGGTCTGTGGAATTTCTTAGGAATGGGGCTAGTTGGTTTTGCTTCAGTTCTGCTAGGTGGATGCCCACTAAGACAACTTATTTTATCAGCTGAAGGAAATATTGATTCAGCAATAACGGTTTTAGGGCTTGTCTTCGGTGCTGCCTTTGCTCATAATTTTAATCTCGCATCATCTGCTCAAGGTCCTACATTGAATGGAAAGGTTGCTGTAGTAATCGGCTTTATAGTAGTATTTTTAATTGGATACTTTAATATTGAAAAATCAACTGAAGTTGAGATTAAGGAGGGTGTTGAGATTGAAATTTAAAGTAGTAGACGCCAGAGGAAGATCGTGTCCTGAGCCAGTTTTGATGACAAAAAATGCAATAAAGGATAATTCTAATGTACAAGTTTTAGTAGACAGCAATGTAGCTAAAGAGAATGTCACTAGATTTGCCATCAACTCAGGCTATAAAGTTGAGGTTAAAGAAGAAAAAGATTCATATATATTGACGCTTACAAAGTGATGATATGGAATATATAGCACTTTTTTATACGCACTATGGAGCAATAAAGTACTCAAAATTTCTCAAATCAAAGAATGTAGAAAATGAAATCATGCCTGTTCCAAGAGCTTTAAGCTCAAGCTGCGGCATATGTGTTAAGTTTTCTACGACAATTGACATCAGGACTATAGTCAGTAATGATATAGAAAGTATTTTTATGTTAAGTGATGGCGAATACAAGAAAATTTATCAGAGTAAATAAGGGTAAACAAACATTTTGTTTCCCCTTATTTATTCATGCTTAGCCTTAATTAAAAACATATTAAAAAAGGCTAGATGAAAATTCATCTAACCTAATGCTACATCCATCACCATCATTACCGTAAACCCAATCATACATCCAATCGTCGATATATCTGTAATTGACTTTCCAAGTTTTGAATCCATCTGAGCTTCAGGAATAAGCTCTTCCACTACTACATATATCATAGCTCCTGCTGCAAACGCCAAAGCGTATGGCAGCATTGGTTGAATAGCTACAACGGCATAAGCGCCCAAAACTGCTGCTATTGGTTCAACAATTCCAGATGCCTGACCTAAAAAGAATGATTTTCCCCTTGAATAACCTTCTCTTCTCAACGGAATGGACACTGCTGCTCCTTCAGGAAAGTTTTGAAGCCCTATGCCAAGTGCCAATACACTAGCCCCTGCAATAGTTGCTCCCGATGCATCTCCTAAAGCCGCTGCTCCAAAAGCAACACCAACAGCTAAACCTTCAGGTATATTGTGCAATGTAATTGCTAGCACTAAAAGTATGCTCCTTTGCAAAGATGTCTTCGGCCCCTCAGCTTTCGAGCTTTCAAGACCCATATGCAAGTGAGGCATCAGTGTATCAACTAAATATAAAAAACCGCCACCTAATAAAAATCCTATAGCTGCTGTCAAATAAGGCACTTGTCCTAAATTCTCCGCCATTTCTAGGCTTGGTTCTAACAATGACCAAAATGAAGCTGCTATCATAACGCCTGCTGCAAATCCCAGCATTCCATTTAAAACAGACTTATTTATAGTCTTAAAGAAAAACACTAACGCAGCACCTAATGCTGTTACTCCATAAGTAAAAAGAGTTGCTAAGAATGCCTGCTGAACTGGTGAAAATGAATCCAAGAAATTTAGCATGTTTTTCTCTCCCTAAATTCCAATATTATTTATCAATGCGTCTACTCTTTTTTTAATCACATCTATATCTTCATTTCTTGCTCTGCCATTGAATATATAGGTATCTACAAAGTCCCAATTTAATTTATATCTGTTCATTATGTCATCTAATTCTTTCTGTAATCCACTAGTCCATCCATAAGACCCAAATGCAAGTGCATGTCTTTTAAGTATTTTCTTCCTGCCTATCTCTTCTAATGCGCAGGCAACTGGTGGAAACATTTGATATTCATATGTTGGAGCTGCAATTATTACCCCAGATGAACTCAATACAGATTTTAAAACAGTTCCCCAATTTGTTTCAGGCAATCTGTGAACATTAAGTTTTATATTCTTCCCCTCTATATACTCTTCTATTTCCTTAACAGCCTCTTCGGTTCTTCCATACATTGAACCCCAAAGTATAGTTATTTCTTTTCTTCCATATCCCAAAGCATATTCAATATAGTCTTTGTACATCTGAACAATCTTATTTGGATCTTTTCTCCATACAATGCCATGTGATGGTGCAATTGTCTTCGCATCAAGACTTTTATATTTTTCAACTGCCCTTTTCACTTGAGAAGTAAAAGTCATCATAACATTTGAAAAATACCTTAAACCTTCTTCATCTAAATATTTTAAATCTTCATCAGTTAAATTATCATCAAAATCATAATCAGTTTTCCCAAATGTTCCAAAGAGATCGCAAGTAAATGCTGTTCTTGTTGATTTTTCAAAAGTCATCATGGTTTCAGGCCAATGTACATTTGGCACTTCGTGAAATTCCAATACTTTCCCATTCCCCAAATCAAGAGTATCGCCAGTTTTTACCACTCTTACATTTTCTTCTAGATCAAAAAATGCCTTGATTATTGAAGCTGCTTTTTTAGTACAAACCACCTCAAAATCTGTATTAATTTTCTTGAATTCCTTTATCCAGCCTGAGTGGTCGGGTTCCAAATGATTTACTATTAAATATTTTATTTCATTAATCTCTACATCTGCTTCCTTCAATAATTCAAATAATTTCTCTGGCACTCCGTCCCAATCGCCAAATCCGTCTATTATAGCTGTTTTATCCCCTTTTACTATATACGAATTCAATGATACTCCATTTGGTATTTCCCACATTCCTTCAAATAAAATTCCACCTAAATTTGCTGATACCTTAGTTATTCCATTTTCTAATTTTACTATGCTCATCTTACCCCTCCTCTTTTATATATAATCTTTTCATTGTTTAATCACATGTAATATATGTTATCTATTTATCATTCTATCAAATGCTTACATTATTTTCAATGATATTGTAACCTATGACATAAAATGGTATAAATTAAATATGATACGACTTTAAGGGGTGATTATATGTTGGAAATAGTTTTAGCTTACAACGATATTGAATTGATCAGAGAATTATTCAACGAATACACAAACATGCTAATAGAAAAAGATTCAAATTTCAAAAAATATCTGTCACAACAAAACTACGATGATGAATTTAACGATCCTTCAATTAAATATGGGCTCCCATATGGAAGGTTGTTCTTACTAAAATCTGATAATCTACTAATCGGGTGCATAGCTTTAAGAAAAGTTGATGATAAAACTTGCGAGATGAAAAGATTATATATTAAGCCTCAATTCAGAGGAAATGGTTATTCCCATTTACTTCTTCAAAAGGCGATTGAGTCTGCTAATGAAATTGGCTACGAATGTATTATTTTGGATACACTCCCATATTTAGAAGCAGCACTAAAGCTCTACAAAGAATATGGCTTTGAAGAAATTAAACCATTTAATGACAATCCAATGGGAAATTCAATTTATATGAAGTTAAAAATAAGTGGTGATTAAATCACCACTTATTTTAATTCTTATTTTGTTACTAATTGTAATTCTACTGGTATATTTGCATCAACTTGTTCGCCATTCATTACTTTGATTGCTGTTTCAATTGCAATTTCACCCATAAGGCCTGGTTGTTGAGCAACAGTTGCTGCCATTTCCCCAGCTTCTACAGCTTTAACAGCGTCATCTGTTGCATCAAACCCAACTACGATTATATCTCTTCCACTTGCTTTAATTGCTTCCAATGCGCCAAGTGCCATTTCATCGTTGTGAGCAAATACAGCATCTATTTCAGGTTGAGATTGAAGAATATTTTCCATTACATCCAAGCCTTTTGCTCTGTCAAAATCAGCTGTTTGTCTAGCTACTACTTCTATTTCTGTGCCTTCTAAAGCAGCGTTGAAGCCTTCTCCTCTTTCTCTAGCTGCACTAGTTCCTGCTATCCCTTCAAGCTCTACAACTTTGCCCTTTCCGCCTAGTTGTTCAATTATAAATTCACCTGCCATTTTACCACCTGCGACATTGTCAGATGCAATATGGCATACTACTTCTCCGCCGTTTGATGCTCTGTCAACAGTTATTACTGGAATTCCAGCATCATTAGCTGCAAGTACGCTATTTACAACAGCATCAGAGTCAGTAGGATTGATTATGATAAGATCTACTTTTTTGGTAATCAAGTCCTCAACATTTGAAGCTTCTTTTGCAGGATCGTCTTGTGAGTCTAATACTATCAATTCTACGCCTAAATCTTTAGCTTTTCGTTCTGCTCCTTCTTTAAGTGTAACGAAGAATGGATTTGATTGTGTCGATATAACAAATCCGACTTTTTTTGCTTCTGTGTTTCCACCAGTAGTATCTTCTCCTTCATTTGTACTAGATGTACAAGCAACAAGAGAGATACTAAGTACTAGTACCATCAACATTGTAATTAATTTTTTCATCTTTTTTAACCTCCCATTAATTTTTTATTCTAACAGCTAACACTGTTATAAACTTAAAATACAACTCCAGACTTTAGAATTATATTTGAGTATGGAGTAAATTCTCCTGTTCTAATTACAGCTTTACAGTCCTTGGACAACTCTTTTAATTTCTCGTGTTCAATTTCATTAACTCTAAATTGGTTATCTATAACAGAATCAAGTCTCTCTTTCATTTGTGGGCTTATGCTTTTTAACTCTACATCTATATAAGCCTCTTCTACTTTTAAATCCTCTAATACTGCTTTTAGTACATCTATAAAGCCAGGTATCCCTTCAACTACTGCTAAATCAATAAGTTTAACTCCCTTAGGCACAGGCATGCCAGCATCTCCGATTAAGATCATATCCATATGACCCATCTCAGCAATTAATTTAGAAAGTTCTCCATTCAATATCCCTCTTTTTTTCATTCAATCACCTCTATTTGTTTTTATCTTTTCTATCTAGTAATACCGCAATTAGTATTACAATCGCCCTGACAATCATTTGATAATATGATTGAACGTCAAGTAAATTTAAGGCGTTGTTTAATATCCCGATAATCAAAGCCCCTACGATAGTTCCCAATATCGCACCTTGACCACCTGCCAGAGAGGTTCCTCCTAATACTACTGCTGCAATTGCATCTAACTCATATCCATCACCTGCTGTAGGTTGAGCTGAAGAAAGCCTTGCTAAAACTATAATTCCAGCGATTGAAGCTAAAATTCCACTTATCATATACGCTAACATCTTAACTCGATCTGTGTTTACTCCAGAAAGTAAAGCTGCTTGTTCATTTCCGCCAACTGCATATATATGCCTGCCATATTTTGTATTGTGGAGAATATGATAGCAAATAGCAAAGATAATAACCATCATTATAACTGCAACAGGAATTCCAAGTATATCTCCTCTTGCTATATACCTGAGTATTTTAGTAGCACTTTCTCCTTTTACGGCAATTGGCTTGCCGTTTGTAAATACCATTGTTGCCCCTCTTAAAAGGATCATAGTAGCCAAAGTGGCAATGAAGGGTTGAACTTTTCCTTTAGTTATGACCACTCCATTAAACAGCCCAAATAATGCACCTACTAAAATTGCCGCTAAGAAAGATATAAATACATTAGTCCCATTTGTAAGTAAATATGCACATATCGCTCCAGAAAAACCTAATATAGACCCAACTGAAAGATCTATTCCTGCAGTTAATATTACAAAAGTCATACCTGCAGCTATAATTGCGTTGATTGAAGTCTGCCTTAAAACTGTAAGCAAATTGCCCTTTGATAAAAAGTTTGGGCTAATAATGCTGACAACCACAATAATTAATATAAGCCCTAAAAGTGGCTTTGCTTTACCCAATTTAGTTTTCAAATTAGTTTTCCTCCCCTTTAATGATATAGTTCATTATCTTTTCAGAAGTGGCTTCTTCCCTTGTCAATTCTCCTTTTATTACGCCTTCATGCATTACTATTATTCTGTCGCTCATCCCTAAGATTTCTGGCATTTCAGAAGATATCATGATCACACAATGGCCTTCTTTCTTAATTGCATTTAATAGATCATAAATTTCTCTTTTTGCCCCGACGTCTATCCCCCGGGTTGGTTCGTCTAGTATGAGCACTTTTGGCTCAGTTAAAAGGGATTTTGCAATCGCCACTTTTTGTTGATTGCCACCACTTAAATTTTTTACTTTCTGCGTCAAGGAAGGAGTTTTGATTTTAATTTTCTCTCTATACTCCTGTGTAACTCTTTCTTCTTTTTTCTTGTCAAGACCAATCGCTCTTTTAAATTTGTCGAGTGAGGAAAGTGTTATGTTAGACTTTACATCCATCGAAAGAACTAATCCTTCAGATTTTCTATCTTCAGATACATACATTATTCCGTTTTCAATTGCTTCTTTTGGTGATTTGAATTCTACTTTTTTCCCTTCTAGAAAAATCTCCCCTTCATCTATTGGATACAAACCAAATATGGTTTTTCCCAATTCACTTCTTCCGGCTCCAACTAGCCCTGATATGCCTAGCACTTCACCTTTTTTTAGGCTAAAAGAAATATTTTTTACATATTTATTTGTCAGATTTATAACTTCAAGCACATTCTCACTAACCTGTGTCATTAAATATGGAAATTGTTCATCCAAAGTTCTGCCTACCATTAACTTGATTATCTCATCTTCATCCAAGTCGCTGATCATCCGCTCGTCAATTAATTTTCCATCTCTCAGAACGGTAGCTCTATCACACACTTCAAACACTTCTTTAAGTCTATGGGAAATATATACAATCGCTTTGTTTTCTGTTTTTAGTTCTCTTATAACATCAAATAGGCTATCCACTTCTTTGTCGGTTAGTGTATCCGTAGGTTCGTCCATGACTATTACCGAAGCATTCAAAGATAAAGCTCTTGCAATTTCAACCATCTGTTGTTTTGCTATCGATATCTCATTTACTCTAAGCGTAGGATCAATGTCAACTCTCAGCCTTTCCAAGAGCTTTTTAGATTCATCTATCATACAATCTTTTTTTAGTACTTTATAGGAATTAACCTTTTCTCTACCTAAAAATATATTTTCATAAACGGTCAAATTTGGTATTAGATTGAGTTTTTGGTGGATGATAGCGATTCCTTTTTCAGCTGCATCTCTAGGATTGAGTACATTTATTTCTTCTCCGTTTAATAATATTCGCCCTGAGTCTTTTGTATATACTCCCGATAAAATCTTCATCAAAGTGCTTTTACCTGCTCCGTTTTCACCTAAAAGCGCCATTACTTCCCCTTCATATGCCTTTAAACTAACATCGTCCAATGCTTTAACACCGGGAAAACTCTTTGAAATGTTCTCCATTCTCAGTATTTCTCTACCCATAAAACTCTCTCCTATTTAAAATTTATTACTTCTTCTAATGTAGGCAATGAAGTCTGTGCGCCAAACCTTTGAATTGAAATAGCTGCAGTTTTTTGTCCCATGTCGATCGCTTTATCTATGTCTTTCGTCTTTATATAATTAGCTACAAAACCACCTATAAATGCATCTCCTGCAGCAGTTGAATCTACTGCTTTCACTTTGTATGAAGGATACATTTTACAAGTATTTTCATCTACATAGAGCGCGCCTTTTTCACCTAATGTGACTATTATCTTTTTGACATTTCTCTCTATCAACAGCTTACTAGCTTTAATCAAGTCTGCCTCTTCTTTGATTTCTATGTGGGCTATCCTCGATATCTCATGCTCATTCGGTATGATGATATCTACGTTTTCTATGATTTCATCATCCAATTCATAGGCTGGAGCTGGATTAAGTATCGTCAGTTTGCCATGCTTTTTAGCTAGTTTCAATCCAAATTTTACCGTATCTATTGGAATCTCTAGTTGAAAAACTACAGCTTCCGCATTTTTGATAATCCCTTCATTCTCCAGTAGATATGCTTCATCAACTTTGCCGTTTGCTCCTGGAATAACTATGATGTTGTTGTGTGCATTTTTATCTACATTTATAACCGCAATTCCAGTAGATGTGCTTTCACTCTTTATGTTTTTTATATTTACACCTGATTCTTTCATTGAATTTAAAACAATGTTGGCAAAACTGTCATTGCCTACCTTTCCTAAGAAGTCCACATCACAGCCTAATTTTGCCATCGCAACAGCTTGATTAGCGCCTTTTCCTCCAGGTATTTGAGAAAGAGAATTCCCCGTTACCGTTTCCCCTATTTTAGGTATTTCATCGACTTCAACAACTAAATCTAAATTGATACTCCCAATGACGACAATCTTGCCCATTAACAGCTCATCCTTTCAATTAAACTTGTTCTTAAAATGATCTCATAATCCATATCATAGCCATTAATCATGTTGACTAGCATATCTACAGCCTCTTTCCCCATTTGGTAAATAGGTTGTTTTACAGTAGTAAGTGGCGGATTTATATATTTTGAAATTTGAATATCGTCAAAGCCAATTACTTTTACATTCTCTGGTACTCTTATCTGCTTTTGTTTGAGTGCATTAATTGCACCTATCGCAATTAGATCATTCCCACAGCAGATACCTTTGAAATTCCTTTTTTTTAGTATTTCCAGAACACCATTAAACCCTGTCTCTATCGTATAACTGTCTAAGTATATAAGATCTTCATCAATCATTATCCCATGATCAGATAAAGCTCTTTTGTATCCATTTAGCCTTTGACTAGATGATTTACTTATTACATTAGAAGAAATAAATGCTATATCTCTTATGCCTTTTTCTATTAAATATTTGCATGCCTCATATTCACCAGTTTCATTGTCGACAAAGATCTTGCCAACTCTTACATCTGTATTTATGTCTCTATCTAAAAGAACCATCGGAATTTTTCGCATATTTAGAGACCTCTCTACACTTTTTTCAGAGGCTGTTAGGATGATCCCATCCACCATCTTTTCTTGTAGCACTTGTATGTATTTCTTTTCTTTTTCCTTATTGTTGTCGGAATTACATAGGATGACCGAATAACCTCTTTTTTCTGCAGCATCTTCTATTCCCCTAGCTAATTCAGAAAAAAATAGATTCATCACGTCAGGAATTATAATTCCGATAGTCTTCGTCGATTTAACTTTTAAGCTCTTAGCAACTGCATTAGGAATATAGCCCTCTTTTTTAGCTATATCGAAAATTCTCTTTTTCGTTTCCTCACTAATGTAGGGAGCTTTGTCATTTAATACTTTAGAAACAGTAGCGCTTGAAACATTGGCTAGTTCTGCAATTTTTTTAATAGTTATAGACATTTTACCACCACTTATCAGTTAATCGTTTAATCGGGTAATCGTTTACCTAATATAATAATATCACACGCCAAATATAAATCAACAAATTTTTTTAAATTTCTTCGAAATCTTCTGTCATATAGAATTCAATGCGTTCTTCTAATGAAGGGTGCGAATAATACCAGAATTCATAGAACTTTGAAGGTCTTGGAAGTCCTAAATTTGTGTAGTTTATTTTCTTTAATGCGGATACCGCTGATTCTCTATCTTTTGTGAGCGAAATTTCAAACCTGTCTGCTTGTCTTTCAAATTCCCTTGAAAGCCCATTTTGAATAGGACTTCCAAAAAAATTAAACAAGTTTATCAGAATCAAAAACAAAGGAATCACAGCAAGATTTGTCATATTTTTAAAGCCGAATGCTCCTTTTGATTCCGCAAGCACCCAATTGGCTGAAATATTTAATAAATATAGAATTACAAATGTCCCTGCGATTCCAAACAATATGTTTTTCCAAATATGTCCTTTAACATAGTGCCCTATTTCATGCGCAGTTATGCTCACTACCTCTTTGGTTTCTAAATTGTTTATTGTATTGTCCCAAAGAACAATTCTCTTTGCACTAAATATCCCGGTCATGTATGCATTCATAGCTTTTGTGTCTTTGCTCTTATCCACTACCATAATCGAAGCATCTTCTATGTCTGCTTTTTCAAGAATTTCAGTTATTTCATCCCTCAGCGCTCCATCCTCCAACGGCCTGTAGTTGTTAAAAATAGGGTCTATAACAAATGGCGATATAAAAACAATAAATACAATCACAGGTATTGAAATAAGCCACAGATTAAACCACCACATGTTTGGGCTTTTATATATAATCAGAAATGGAATGAATAAAAACAAAGAAATAACAGCATCATTTACTAAAAATGACTTTATATTTAATTCAAGCCATCTAAGTAGTGTCTGATTCGAAAGCCCATACTTATGCCCTAGATAGTATGAGCCATAGTAATTGATCGGCAAATTAATTAAAAACATCATTCCAAAGAAAATTAGCCCATAAATTATCCCACTCGCAAATAGACTGTGCTTGTTTTGTGCAAATATACTTATCTTTTGCGATAGTCCACTTACTAAAAATATAAGAGGCAAAAGAAAAGTAGCTATTAACCTAACTGCCCACACCTTTAACAAGTCAATTCTATAGCTATATACTGTTTCTTCTAGTTCAGGGTAATCTCTCTTTAAAGATTCTATGTTGTTAAGCTCTGCCTTGAACATAAGAAATATAAACGCCAACAATACAATAAAAAACACAACGATTGTTGTTTTTAATTTATATGTCATATTTGCTCACTCCAATTTTTATAATTTAGTCGAACATAATTCTGTATATTATTATAGCCCGAAATCTCGGGCTATTCGTTGTATATGAACTTCTTTATCGCATGAAAAACTCCATTTTCAATATTTGAACTTGTGACATAATTTGCTCTTTCTTTGATGAAGTCTGGTGCATTATCCATTGCTATGCCTATCTTTGCAAACTCAATCATAGATAGGTCATTTTCTCCATCTCCAATGGCCATTATCTCATCATTTCTAATCCCGTACATATTAGCTACATATTCCAACGCTTTTCCCTTTGAAACATTTGAATCATAAAGTTCCAAGTAAAACGGCATTGAAAAAGCTAAAGTGTATTCTTCATCTATCTTTCCGCTTAGATCATCTCTTAATTTTATAAGCACTTCTTCCTCATCAGAAAAGATAATCTTATACACAGAATTCCATAGATTGTTGTCATCTAGGTATTTAACCACGTTGTTTACTCTTCTTGGTATTACATTGCTGTATTTTGTAAATATGTTGTAGTACTCATCATTGTTGTCAGTAGCTATGACCTCATCTTTAAAAAATATAAGCATAAACCTTCCACTGTCATATAAATCAATGAACAAATCCTTTATTTTCTTTAAATTTAATGATTTTCCAAATAAGACATTCTCCCCTTTATTGTCAGTTACTATCGCTCCGTTTAGCGCAATAAGTGGCGTGTCAAGTTTTAGCTCATTGCTAGCCCAAATCATCGACTCTATTTCCCTGCCAGAAGCTAGCACCACTTTAACTCCAAGTTCTTTTAAATTATCAATGATCACTTTGTTTTCATTTGAAATCTCGTGATTATCATTTAATAATGTTCCATCTAAATCCAAACCTACAAGTCTAAACATTAAATCCCTCTCTCGCTTTCCACTAATTCTAATAAATACTTCAAAAAATCATCTCTCAAGTCATTTCTTCTCAATGCAAATTCAACAGTTGCCTCTAAAAATCCCAATTTATCTCCTACATCATATCTCTTACCTTCAAAATCGTATGCGTACATTGCCTCTCTTTTAGCTAGTTCTTTTAGTGCATCTGTGAGTTGTATCTCGCCATTTTTCCCCGGTTTTGTATGCTCCAATACTTCAAATATAGAAGGGCTTATGATGTATCTTCCTAAAATAGCAATATTTGATGGAGCCGATTCCTTAGGAGGTTTTTCTACTAAGTCTTTAACTTTATACACTCTATCTTCGATGTGTTTCCCATCCACAATGCCGTATTTACTTACATCTTCATAATCTACTTGCTGAACACCTAAAATAGTGGTTTTATACTCATCATAAACATCTATCATCTGCTTTAAACAAGGCTTCTCAGGATTGTAAACAACATCGTCGCCTAAAAGGACTGCAAATGGCTCATTGTCAATAAATGTCTTGGCACAATAAATAGCATGTCCAAGCCCCAAAGGTTGTTTTTGCCTTATATAGTAAATATCAGCCAAATCAGAAGTTCTCCTCACTTCTTCTAAAAGGTCGAGCTTACCTGCCCTTTCAAGTTCAAGTTCAAGTTCAATTGATTTGTCAAAATGATCTTCAATACTTTTTTTGTTTCTACCTGTAATTATTAAGATCTCTTCAATTCCCGACTCCACAGCTTCCTCTATGATATATTGAAGTGTAGGTTTGTCAACTATAGGTAGCATCTCTTTAGGCTGAGCTTTAGTAGCTGGCAAAAACCTAGTTCCAAGACCTGCAGCAGGTATAACAGCCTTTTTGACTCTCATGTAATCCCTCCTAATCGACAAATTTGTAAAGATTTAGACCTGAATTTTCATCAAACTCCCTTTCCACAACCCCATCTATTTTTTCTATAACCAATTCACAAGTTGCACTGACAACAGCTTCGTTTAAATGCCCTCCATAAACATGGTACTCTTCATCTCCTAATGCAATGTGCATATGAAGATAAGTTTCACCATTTTTAGTGGAAATATTTCCGATAAGACTTGTTATTTCAAAATCGCCCTCGAGCTTTGTAGAGTGATACTCTTTAGTGTTTGTATCAAATAACCCTATAGTAGCAGTACCCACTGCGCCTATCCCTGTGATTGAGCCTAGTTTAATATTTTCCTTTTCCACTAGTTCCTTGATCTTTTGTACAATCTCTTCTCCTTTATTTATCCTTGCGATATATTTATTTCCAAAAGCTCTATATTCCATGTTTAGCCCTCCTAGGTTTATTCTTCGACTGTTATAGTTTTTATCATTTGTTTTTCAATTGGCCTATCTCTAAAGTCAGTTTTAACATTTGCAATCTCATCTACAACTTCCATTCCTTCAATAACTCTGCCAAAAGCAGCATATGAACCATCTAAATGAGGTGCATCTTGGTGCATGATAAAAAATTGAGACCCAGCTGAGTTAGGATCAATTGCTCTTGCCATAGAAATGACTCCTCTTTCATGCTTTAAGTTGTTTTCAAAGCCGTTCTCTTTAAACTCGCCCTTTATGCTGTAACCAGGGCCACCCATTCCAGTGCCTTCAGGATCTCCACCTTGTATCATAAATCCCTTTATCACTCTGTGAAAGATAACTCCATCATAAAAATTTTCCTTTGCTAATTTAATGAAATTTTCAACTGTTATAGGAGCTACGTCTGGATAAAGCTCTAACTTGATTTTTTTGCCATTTTCCATTTCGATTGTTGCTATTGGATTTACCATAAATGCACATCCTTTCGTGAATCTATATATTAAATTGTACCATATTAAATGAAGATTATAAACTATTGCTTTTATGTGACTATCCATACGCCAATTTATCCTGAAAGGTATTAGAAGAAATTTAAAGCTTAGTTTATTATAGCTCAAATAAAGATCTCTTTGGAAATATCCCAAACTGTCCGCCAGTATGAACAAATAAAATATTATTAAAACTATTTAATTTCCCATTTTGAATTTCATTAAAAAGCCCATAAAAAGCTTTTCCTGAATAAACTGGATCTAAGAGAAACCCTTCATTTTGGGCTATTTTTTCAATAAACTCCAATTCTTCAACTCTACTTATAGCATATCCTCTGCCAACATAACCATCTATGATGTTTATATGCTCTTTGCTTACTTTAAAATCTCCTTGCAATAATGACAGTGTTTCATCGACAAGTTCAGAAACTCTATTGATAAAATGCTCCGCAGTGCTTGAGACGTTGAATCCAATAATTTCTTTATTTGACTTGTGCAATTGATTGCCCAAATACAGACCAGTATATGTGCCTCCTGATCCAACTGCAACTACAATTGCGTCAAAATCTATGCCCAATTCTTTCTCCTGAATTAAAATTTCCTCAAAACAATTTATATAACCTAGTGACCCTATGCCGTTTGAAGCACCTTCTGGTATGATATATGGCTTTAGTCCTTTTTTTCGCAACTCTTCTTTAGTGTTTTCCATTATTTCGTTTCGCCTAAATGCATAATCATCAGCTGATACAAATACAACCTCGGCACCAAAAAGCTTATCTAAAAAATAGTTTCCGTCCACTTCATCCCTCTCATTTCCCTTTAAAATGAGTGTGCATCCAAGCCCTATCTTTGCAGCAACAACCGCCGTTGCCCTTGCGTGATTTGATTGCATAGCTCCACAAGTAATCAAATGATTAGCACCTTTTTTAAGCGCCTCATTAACACTAAATTCGAGTTTTCTTATCTTATTTCCAGAAAACTCAAACCCTGTGTAGTCATCTCTTTTTATGTACACATTTTTATTTAAACAGAACGAGACTTTTTCTAATTTTTCAATTGGTGTAGGCAAATTAGCTAAGTTTAGTTTTTCAATACCATATAGCATAAAGATCCCCCATTAATTATTTTTTTCAATTAGTTTTCTTAGTTTCTCTTCCATTTTCTTTTTCCTGTCATCTGTAGATTCTCTTTCGATTTCTATGTCAATAGTGACAATATCTCCTTCAGAAGTATCCTCAGGAAACAATCTCTTAGGAAATGAGTAGAAATCCTCAAATAGTTCCACTATAACAAAATCTCCTTCAAATCTATCGACAATGCCAATAGTTTTCATATAATTCACCTACTTTGTAGTCTCTACGGAATAATCGCTGCCATCTGACTTGATTATAACTGTGCCATTCAAATCAGTTCTATAAACTTTCGAGCCAATGCTATTTAATCTCTTCAAAACAGCTTTGGTTGGATGCCCATAAGGATTGTCCTTCCCCACCTCTATCACTGAAACCAATGGCCTAACTTTATCTAAAAATTCTTTACTACTGGAAGTATCGCTTCCATGATGAGCAACTTTTAAACAAACTGATTGGATATCAGGATAACTATTTATTATCTCTTCTTCCGTCTGTGCTTCCACATCACCGGTAAACATGCAGGAGAAATCTTCGTACTCAACTCTCATTACGACAGAGCTGTTGTTCGCATCTTCCTTCGGCTTGTCAGGACTTAATATAGAAACTAAAACACCATCTAAATTAAACTCATCACCTGCTTTCACAACTTTAAACGAAATGTTCTTCTCATCAATTTTGTCTAAGTATTTTTCATATGTAACACTAGTATGGACAAATCCACTGTCTAAAACTTGTTTTACTTCGAAGTTGTTCATTATATCAACAGCTCCACCTATATGATCAGAATGGGGATGTGTCAATACAAAAACGTCTATTGTATCCACTCCTACTTTCTTTAAATAGTCAACTAAACCTTTAAAGCTTTCTTTAGTCCCTGCGTCAATTAGCATCACTTTTTTATTTGGCGTTATAACCAAAGAGCTATCGCCCTGGCCAACGTCGATGAAATGAACCTCAAAATCATCCGAGCCAAACAACGATTCCAATGAGAAATTGCTGTCTTCTGACTGCAAAGATAGCAACGAAACAATTACAACTGTTAAAATGATTAAATAAGAAAGAAATTTTTTCACAATCCACCTCAAATGTCAGTATTTATATTCATTCTATCACAATTTAAACATTTATGAATATATTTTGGCAATATTTATATACCATATAGTAAAAGGAACGAATATAATGTATAATAATTTGTGTCTCTAAATTTATCCTGTGGAGGAATAATATGAGCGAAAAACTTTCGCTTAAAGAAAAATTAGTTTCGTACAACATAAAAGTGAATATTATTAATGGAGTATTTGCAGCTATTGCTTTCAACTTAGTAAATCCGTATTTAGCGAAGTTTGCTGAAAGATTGGGAGCTACGGACTATCAAATAGCTTATCTAACTAGTTTTCCGTACTTTGTAAGCATATTTGCATATATTCCAGGCGCAATTCTCATTGAAAGTCTGAGTGACAAAAAGAAAACCACTGGAACTATCATGTTTATGCATAAATTATTTTATCTTGTTTTAGCTTTATTGCCATTCTTGAAGGGAATCAATCAAGCAAGTATATTTGTAACCATAATAGGCTTGATGAACTTGCCCGGAGCTATCGCAACCATGGGATATCAATCTAGCATCGGAGATGTATTCTCTATAGAAGATCGAGGGAATGCAATGGGGCTTAGAAATAAGTACTCCACTATATTTGCATTAGCTGTAACTTTCATCTCAGGGCAATTGCTTACATATATTCCAAAGACCAATGAAGGTTCTATAAGGCTCTATCAGGTATTTTTCTTTTCAGCATTCATTTTCTCACTCGGAGAAGTCATAAGCTTTTTGAAATTCAGAGGCATGAAAAAGAAAAGGAAAACAGCAAACTACATAGACTCATTAAAATCGACAATTAAAAATCTGCCAAAAGAAAAGAATTTTCTCGTATTCACTATGATATCAGCATTCTTTTATATAGGTTGGATGGGGGCCCAACCGCTCTTTAACATCTACACTATAAAAGTGTTGGGTGCAAATGAGTTTTGGCTAAGCGCTATCTCTATATCAAGTAGTCTTTCGTCGATACTCTCATTTACAAGATGGGCAAAATTTGCAGATAAAAAGGGAAATAATCTCGCACTTGGGATAGCGCTTATTGGAATGGCAATTACACCTATTTTTTATGTGCTATCGACAAATATATTTATGTTGGTGCTGTTTAATATAGTTATAGGAATATCTGTCGCTGGGACAAATCTGATTTTGTTTAACATGCTCCTAGAAGTAACCCCTTCAGCCAATAGGACAATTTACATAGCTATATACAACACAATAACCGCAATAGTGTCAGCAGTAGCTCCAATAATGGGAGTAGCTATAAAAGATATGTCAAATATTGCAATAGCGCTTATAGTAATAGCGATATTGAGATTTATAGCAAGTTTTATGTTTATATCAAGAGGAATAGCAAGAGAAAATAATTAAAAAAAGAGAGGATGGCCTCTCTTTATTTTAATTCTACTTCATGTCCACCAAATTCATTCCTTTCAATTTATTGATGACTAATTCTAATGTTGGTATAGATTTGCTACTTCCATATTTCTCTACAGAAAGTGATGCGGCAGCCTGTGCTAGAAGTAAGGATGATTCAAGTTCATATTCTTTTAGCAATCCATAGGCAAATGCACCATGAAATATATCTCCTGCACCAGTCGAGTCGACAGTATTTGTTCTAATTGCGTCCATCTTTTTTATAGCTCCTGATTCTTCATACATTAACCCTTTCTCACCTAAAGTAACTATAACTTTTCCTTTTGTCAAACTTTTAAGCCGATGAATGGCTATTTCATATTTATCATCCATATCAGATACTATGTTCATTTTTGATATGAATTGATTTATAAACCTTTCTGATGCAATTAAATAATCAGCAGCAAAAATAAGTTCATCAATATTTTCTCTATAGCTCCCTGCATCAAAAATTAATTGAGCATCTTTACATACTTCTATACATTTTTTTGTTAATTTGGGTTCATGGCCATCATATAAAATTATTTTTGGCTTTAAGTCAACTATGCTATCTATATCAAATATCAACTGTTTCATCTGGTCTTTTCTATTAATTATCGTTCTTGAACCATTTTTCTTATTAACTAATATAATTGACAATGGAGTTTTGTAAGAATTTAATGTTTTAGCAAGACTTAAGTTAACGCCAATATCAGTTAATTCTTCTGCTAATTTTGTTCCATAAAAATCTTCACCAAAAATACCGCAAAATCCGACTTTTACACCCCATTTTGCCAATAGATAAGAAGCATTTGCTGCTGGGCCACCAACGCCTTCTATACTTTCATGAATTTCATATTTAAAATTCTCTATAGGAAACTCATGAACCGGAAAAGTTAAATCATAAGCTGCATGACCAATACACAATATTTCCAAAGCATCCAGCTCCAGTCTAATTATATTTATTTTTCTTCCTCATACACATTATTTAATGCAACAGATTTTGTTTTTATAAAGTTAGGAATTATTAATGCCAGTAAAGCAATAACAAGTATTCCATATATTCCATATTTACCAACTGTACCAGCAATTCTTCCTAAAATAATTCCTAAAACTCCAAAATCAAAATCTCCAAATGTTGTATTTTGGAAGCCTAAATCTCCTAAAACAGGTAATAATAAAGCAGGTAAAAAACTAATTGCTAGTCCATTTACAAAAGAGCCAAGCATAGCTCCTCTTCTTCCGCCAGTTGCATTACCGTAAATACCTGCTGTAGCACCTGTAAAGAAGTGAGGTACAAGCCCTGGTATTATTAGCACACTACCAATAGCTCCGAGAATTAGCATGCCAATTATTCCACCTAAAAAACTAAACAAGAACCCAATTATAACAGCTGTAGGTGCATAAGTGAAGAAAACTGCACAGTCCACTGCTGGTACAGCATTTGGGATGATTTTCTTTGATATACCTTCAAAAGCCGGTATCAAATCACCTAATATCATTCGAACTCCATTGTATACTATTGTTACACCAACAGCAAATTTTAAAGCTGTCATGATTGCAAACACGATAAAATTGGTCCCACCTGAAAGTTCTTCCACAAATTGTTGCCCAGCTGCTATTGCAGCAATTAAATAGAAAACTAGCATAGTTATGGCAGTAGAAATAGTAGTATCTCTTAAAAAGCCATATTTTTCGGGTACATTTATATCTTCAGTACTTTCTTTTGGATCTCCAACAAATTTGGCAACCCATGCTGATAAATAATATCCTAAACTTCCAAAGTGTCCCATTGCAATGTCGTCTCCGTCTGTTACTTTTAAGGTGTATCTCTGGCCAATAGCTGGTGATATAGCACTCCATGCACCTAATAGCATTCCTCCTATTAAGCTTAATTCAGTTCCTTTTAGTCCTGACGTGCTTAGAACTGCTGATAATAAACAAGCCATGAAAAATGAATGATGTCCTGTTAAAAATATATATTTGTATTTAGTAAACCTTGCAATAATCAAATTAAAAACTAATCCAATTATAAGAATAAACATTGTCTCTCTGCCTAATATATCTTGGGCAATCGCAACTATAGCTTCGTTGTTTGGAACAACACCTGTAATATTAAATCCATGCTCAATCATTTTTCCTAATGGATCTAGATTTGACACAAGAAAATCAGCACCTGCACCTAACATTAAATATCCTAATATTGGTTTTAATGTTCCTGTCATGACCTTGTTAAATGGTCTCTTTAATGCTACTAACCCTACCAGAGATATTAATCCTAATAGCAACGCAGGTTGTGTAAGAATATCTTGAGAAATGATTCTTAGTAATTCCATTTAATCTCCTCCTTTATGTTTATTTTGTTTTATTTAGATTTATTTTTTTCGTTATTCTTCTTTAAAAGTAAATCTAATATATCTTCCTCAATTTTCTTTTTGTTAACATAGCTTCTAACCACAGCAACATCCTTACCTTCAAACTGATTAGCTAATTCTTTTACTGTAACAATCAAATCACAATTTTTACCTTGTGCGGAATTCAGATCAGTAGATTCAACATCTGCTTCTATTCCATGTTCTTCGCATATGTCATCGATTTTCATTTTAAGCATAAGGCTGCTTCCAATTCCATTCCCACAAACAGTGTATATCTTCAACATATTTTCACCCCCTTTTTGCTTATGAATATGCCTTTATAATTTCCAACACTTCAGCTTTAGAATTTGAAGATGATATTTTTAGTAAAGCTTCTTCATTATCTAATAGTTTAGCTAACTGTGATAAAGCTTTTAAGTGAGTCTTTGAATCAGTAGCTGAAAAACAAATAATAATATTAACTGGGTCATTCTCAGCATTACCAAAGTTTACTGGATTTTTCAGTGTAATCAAACTCATTCCTACTCTTAATGCTCCTTTATCAGGTTGAGCGTGTGGCATCGCAACTCCTTTTGTGACTACAATATAAGGTCCTATCTCTTTTACTGTGTCAATCATTGCTTGAATGTATTTTTCTGTAACACATTTATTTTTAAATAATATTTCTCCCCCAAATCTAACAGCTTCAATCCAATCTTTTACATCAACATTCAATTCTATGGTCTCTTCTTTTAACACGTCTTGTAACATAATTTGCTCCACTCCTTCTGAAATATTAAAATGTTTGCTAAAAATAATCTCTAAATCTTTAGTTAACCCAAATTTGTCATGTATTGTGCAATGTTTTGAAACTATTTCAAGTATTTTATCTATTTCAACAGTATTATTTTTTAAAAGAGAAAATTCAAAATTAAGCTCTTTCACATCATTTTCTGTTAAAATAGGTCTAACATAAATTGTTTTTACATTTTTGATCGGCTTAATATTTACTGTTGAAATAATAACGTCTATCTTATTGTTCATCAAAATTTTATCAATTCTACGTGTATTTGTTGCGGCTACTATATCTACATTAAACATTGATTCAATCTGCATTGCTAACCATTGCGATGTACCATATCCAGTATTACATACAATAAGTACCTTAGGTTTAGTACTATTTCTCAATTTCTTCCTTTCTATGGCGGCTCCAAAATGAATTGTCAAGTAGCTGACCTCATCATCACTCACCAATATGTTTTCAAAATCTTGAATCTTCATTAAGCCATCCTTGACAATCATAAATAAATCCTTATAGTTGTCAATTATTTCATCTAGAATAGGATTTTTTAGTTCTATGTTATATTTAACTCTATAAATCATCGGTTTCAAATGTTCTACTAAAAATTTAAAGAGAATTAAATCATCATTTATATCAATATCTGTTTTCGAACTCACATATTCGATAAGTTTTCTGGCCATTAGCTGAATCATTATTATATCTAAATTCTCATTTTCTTTTTTCTGTGCTAAATTACTTCCCAATAAACAAATGGTAAAATAGATTTTCTCATTTTCATCGATTCCTATTTTGTACTTCTCCTCTAGTTTTCCTGCAATATAATTAGACATTACAAATTCTTGAGTGAGCTTTATATTCTCTTTATAATCTTCAAAATGTAATGCATGATTTCTAATTATCCTTTGTAAACTAACATATATTCTTATTATTTGACTATTGAATGCTACGTCTGCATAATCTACATTAAATAGCTCTTCCATGTCATAAAAAACGTTTTCAATGAATTTAATATCATCTATATTTATTAAACCTGATAATTTGGTATGAGCAAGATTGTCCCCAATGTTCTTATAATCATCTTTTATAATTTCAATAATCCTGTCCGAAATAAAGTTTCTAAGGTCCACTTCCTTTCCCGAAATTGTGTACCCTGAATCTGTGGAATATCTTAATTCAAGATTGTTTATATTTAATTTGTTTTTAAGTTGCTTAATATCGTTATTAATTGTGCTTCTACTTACCTTAAGTATCTCTTCAAAATCTTTTATCTTGAGGTTGCCACTATCATGTGTTATAAGAGTGAGTAATATCATTATCTGCCTCTCATTTGTAGTGTAAATGTAATTATCCAAATCTTTACGAGAAATATTACTTATAAGCATATTTTTTTCGTCAATACCACCTGATAATTTGACACCAAGTTTCGGTTTTCTAATCAATTTATGAAATCCATTCTTAGCTAAATAATCATCAATAACATCAAGATCATTTCTAATAGTTTTTTCACTTATATTGAAATAATTACTTAGCTCTCTTACAGTAGTAAATTCTTCATTACTAATTAATAGTAATATCAATTCTGTTGCTCTTTTATACAACATATTATCAACCTCATTTATTCGTTAATTTAATTTTACCATGTAATAATAACTTTTCTAAGTGCATAATAATGCAAACGATATGTGGCAATATTTAGTATTGTGTTATCCACTCTTAAAACCAAATATTTTATCACATAACTGTAGTTTGCGTAAAATAAAAAGAGATGAAAAAATCATCTCTTTATTTTTGGTTCTATAATAAATGTTGGGGTGTAAATAAAATGCATCCCAATTTATCCTTTTTTGCAAAAAATAAAAGCACTTGTGAAATAAATCTGCTAAAATGTAGGTATCCAAATTAACTAAACATAGAAAGGAGATTTAT
>JAHDQA010000045.1 GCA_018434075.1 Tissierellaceae bacterium | reverse complement strand
TTAATCGGGATGAGAATATCGACTTTGATACTAAGATGAAAGCATTGCAAAGTGAGCTTAAAGACTTGTTGATTGCAGAAGAACAGTCTAAAAAGGATTTGCTTTCTGTGTTTAAGGAGCTGGGCTATGAAATCAAATTATGATATTTTAGGTAATCACATTAGGTTAGTTGATATACGCAACAAAGAATTAGTAACCGAACGTCTTCTCGGAATAAACATAGATAAATATTTTATGCCATCGGTTGCGAATATCATAGGTACTGATTTAAGTAAGTATAAATTGATTTCAAAAGGTATTTTTGCATGCAACCCTATGCATGTTGGCAGAGATGACAGACTTCCGGTTGCATTATATGAAGAAGAATCGCCAGCTATAGTATCTCCTGCATATTTAATGTTTGAAATCATTGATAAAGATGTTTTAAATGAAGATTTTTTAATGCTGTGGTTTAGACGAGCAGAATTTGATCGTGCTTGTTGGTTGAGAACTGATGGAAGTGTACGTGGTGGAATAACATGGGATGATATATGCAGGATAGAGCTATCTGTTCCGGATTATGAAGAGCAGCGTCGCATTGTGAATAGTTACAAGGCTATATCAGACAGAATAGCCTTGAAAAGACAGATAAATGATAATTTAGTGGCTTGATAGCATTTCAATCATCGCTACTTTCGCCTCGTTGAGTTTTGAGATTTCCCGTTCATTGCTTTCAATAGCATTCAAGAAGCAGAGTATTCTCGAATTGAAGATACTAAGGGTCTGTTTATCTGGAATGGAAATCTCGTATTCACCCAATAATGGGGGATTCGCTTGTGGCTGAGCTGACCCACCAGCATTTGTTTGAACAAAATCAAGAAATTCAGGTGAGGTAATCATAAGCCCAAAATAATACTTGTAGTCCTCGTCATTTGGCTTGATCCTCACAAGGAATGAAGCAAATACGGCATCGGGGATATGGGCGCCAAGCATTTTAGCGACTCCGACAGTTGCCCCAGTTCTTGCAATAACTATGTCGCCTTCGGATAGAACATATTTTTTATGGTTTTCTTCCGTAATTGGACAATATGGGACTACTGACCAGTCAATATAAGGCTGTGCAATATCAGTTATTCGTAGGAATTTTGAACCAACTGGTTCGTTTGTTGCAGTTTCTGTATATCCGTACTGCATAGAACAGTGATCTTTTAGTTTCACAACAGAAGATTGCTCAATATGAGAAGCAAACTCTTTGAAATATGCTCTCATTTGTGCATCTAAATTATCATTTACAGAACAAACTTCTACCAACGGCGGAAGTTAATATAAAGAATCGCCGTTGTAAGTCGTTCTCTTTAAATAAAAATAAAAAGGAGTAACGACTTATGAAACAAAGACTTATTGAACAAATAGAACAAAAAATGCTCTCATGCCTTAATAATGGGCAGATGGAGCAACTGCATAAGGTATTGGTGTATTGCTTATTTGATGTAGAAATAGCTCAAGACAAAAATGAAAAGGAAAGTGACACCAAACAAAATGAAAAACTAACTGAATCCTTTATATCCGCCAAAAGAGTTGAGGGTTGTTCAGAAAAATCTCTAACCTATTATCAAAATACCATTACAGCAATGTTTACGGATATTGAGAAAGGAGTTAAGCACATAACCACCGATGATTTACGCTGTTACTTAACAGACTATCAAAACAAAAGGCAATCCAGCAAAGTGACCATTGACAATATTCGACGAATATTATCATCATATTTCTCTTGGCTTGAAGATGAAGATTATATTATCAAAAGTCCTGTAAGACGTATTCGTAAGGTGAAAACTGGCAGACAGGTGAAGGAAACCTACACAGATGAAGCTTTGGAACTTATGCGAGATAATTGTACAAACCTGCGTGATTTGGCAATGATAGACCTACTTTCTTCTACCGGAATGCGTGTCGGGGAAATGGTGCTGCTTAATCGCGAGGATATAAACTATGTTGAGCGTGAATGTGTTGTTTTTGGTAAAGGGCAGAAAGAACGAATGGTCTACTTTGATGCCAGAACAAAGATACACCTTCAAAACTATATCCAAAGCCGCGCGGATGACAATCCTGCCCTATTTGTTTCGTTAATAGCGCCACACAATAGATTGCAGATCAGCGGTGTCGAGGTTAGGCTGCGTAATCTCGGAAAGCGTCTGAACATTCCAAAGGTTCACCCACATAAATTCAGGAGGACGC
>JAHDQA010000122.1 GCA_018434075.1 Tissierellaceae bacterium | reverse complement strand
TGAATTTATGGTTAAGTACAATAGAAAATTTAGCGTTTCTCCTGAAGATAATACTTCTGCTTTTAGAGCTTTGGATGAAAGTATTAATCTTGATCATATACTTTGTATTAAAGAAAAGCGTATGATTATTGAGGATTCTGTTTTTTCTTATGGGGGAAAGTATTATCAGCTCTTGAAAAATGGTAAAAAGGCTAGTGCATTACCTAAGGCTAAAATAACCGTTTTAATTAGCAATAAAATTGGTGTTAAGGCTATATATTCAGATGTTATTGATTGTCAATTTTACTTGACAATCAATAGTTATCTCATCTGAAGTAAATTTCAAACTTCCTAAAAATATTCTAGCAAGTGTTAGTTCGCTTTTCGTAAATTCATAACATAAAAATTCTACTGGTGTTAATTTTATATCAAAATCCTTAAGATAATCTTGAGGCATATAGCCATACCTAATTTTACTTTTTTCAAGCTCATTCATAATTATATTCAAAAGTGTACTCTTTCCAGCTCCATTCTTCCCAACTATACAAATTTTCTCTGGGCCACGAGTATAAAGCTCTATATTTTTACTCAAAATACGATTTTCAACTTTTAAAATTGGTAATTCAAGTTTAAGTACTTCACGCTTATTTGGTATTTTTACATTATTAAATGTAAAATCAATAACTTCTTCGTATGTTGGCTTTTGTCTAAGATGATTTTTTTCTTTTTCATACCGTTTTCCCATTGATTTAACTGTATGCATTTTATCTTTTAAATTTTTAGCAGTGCTTGGATCACCACGAGATACTGAACGTAAATCATGTTGAACCATTTCATATACCTTTTGATACTTTCTCATTTTCTTATCAAATTCAGCTTTATCACTATTTGCAAGTTTAAATTGTCTATCAATCAAATTCTCACACTTAGTTACATATTCTTTATATCCAATATCTGCAATAGTATAAAATGGCTTTGTTCTATGGTAAACAGGTAACATAGTTGTTTGAATGAAGTTTTCTATAGTCTTAACCGATTCAATATCAAGATCATTCGTTGGTTCATCAAGTATGAGAATTGTAGGATTTTTCATTAGTTCTAATAAAAGAGCATACTTTATTTTTTCTCCACCAGAAAAATTATGAACACTGCTATTTCCTTCTATAATCTCCAAAGGTAATTGTAATAAACTTAAAAGTTCAAAATATAAATTATAGTCAAATAGAATCGGATTTGAAATAGTTTTTAAAAGCGTCGATTTTCCATTTCCTTCTTCACCAATTAATGCAACCTTTTTATTAGAATTTATTGAGAAATTAAATTAGAGAGAATTTCTCTATTTTTGTTATTTAATACTATTGATAAATTTTCTAATATTATCATATTAACACCTACTCAATACCATCAAATACTATTTCAATAATTTTAATATATACAGCTTCATGATTGAAATCTATCTCTTTGCACCTATTTTTATTAAATTAATATTATCATTTTTAGTTATTAATTCATCGTGAGTGACAATAATGACAATTTTATTCATTGATAATAAATCCTTGATTTTATTTAAAACTATGATTTTGTTGTTAACATCTAAATAATTTGTAGGTTCATCAAAAATATAAACCGATTTGTCTGTTTTTAGTGCTAACTCTATTTGTGCTAATTTTTTCTGTCCCAAAGATCCATTATATCTATTTTTGAGTATTCCATATTTACTTATATAAGAATTGCCAGGTATGTATACTATATCATTTGATAATTTTTCAGGTGATTTATCGTTTATTAAAATTTTACCTTCATATCTATCCGTTATATTTAGTATTCCTTCTATTAATGTAGTTTTCCCTACACCATTATCGCCCATTATCACATTTAAAGTATTGCGCTCCAAATTTAATGTTAATGGATTATGAAGTTCAACTCCATTTTCATCCAAGCCAACGTAATTAAATAATTTTATATTGTTAATTTTTTCGTCGAATAGTTCAATTTTAGATAGATTTAAAAACTCTTGAAAATTATTTATGGCAGGTTTTACGGATAAATAATTACTTCTAGCTTCAAATAGAAATTCGATGGGAGTCCAAAACTGAGAAATGTAAATTTGAAAAGCAGTAAACACTCCAATAGTTATTTTATCAATGAATACAAGCCAACCAGATAAGATTCCTGTTGCCAATATTGCAGCGTTTAGCATCCCATAAATCAATATATTATTTATAAAGGCTTCCGCCTTCGTTTTTTTTAATAAATTATTTGAAAATCTATTGAAAAATTTATCCAAAGGTGTCAGTTGCTTAACATTTAAGAACCGCTCTTCTTTTGTAAGCTTATATTGATCAACCATGTACCCTTTAACCTCTTCCATATCTTCTAGATGATCTGATGCATAATTTGAAATGATTCGTCCATATTTATACGATATGTAAGCAGACACTGGAACTACTATTATCATCAACACTGCAATTAAAGGAGACAATTGGAATGAAATTAAAAAAATCAAAATTATGGTAATTACAGAAAATACTATATTTATTGGATATTCAAAGATAAAAGGCTTGATCAGTTCAAAATTTTGTCCTATTTCTTGATTGATTTTTTCTTCATCTAATTTTTCAGTTATTAAATTGTAATTCTCAAGATTATAATTTATTTCTTTAAAAATATTGATGTAGCTTTCACTATAAGCTTTTCCCATAAAAACATCTAATAAATAATCTAAATATTGCCCCACTAAAAAAATAGATATGTTTAACAAAGCAAAAAACTTTAGTTTTTCAAGATCCTTTTGCATAACACTGTCAATAAACTTCATTGTAATCAATGGAGCAATTAAATAGTAAACTTTCAATACAGCTTTAATAAATATGTATGTATTTAGTGTCTTTTTAGAAACAAATCTTATGAATTTGAACATTATTATACTCCTCAATCAAATCATCAATAGAATCTATATTTTTACTCAATAAACCATAGTTATTTAATTTAAAAACAAACAATATTTTATTTACCATTTCTATTAGCTTAGGATTACAATATTTATTTAAACTACCGATTTTTACATATTCTTTATAAGGGCAACCACCTTTACATAAATAATACATACTACAACCATAATTATTACATATAGTAACTAATGGGTTTATATCTGCTATATCTATTTTACAATTTTCAGATAGTTTATTTTCTACATAGTTTTCGTTATCAACAAGAGAATAACATTTTATTAAATCTCCATTAGGTAAAATTGTAACAGAATTATTATTTTTAATCATACAATTTCCACCAATTACATATTCTCCACTTAACTCAAAACCACTTTTATATAAACTAAAATACAATTTCATTAACAAATCATATTTTTCATTTTCAACAATGTAATTTACATCCTTTTGAGGAACATCTACAAAATCAAAGTATAAGAAAAATTTACTTCTATAAACCGGAATTATAGCATTATTTAATTCCTCAATCAAATTGATAATTGAATCTGAATTTTTATTACTAACATTAATTCTCACCGATAAATTAATTGAACTAAATTCCCTTAAAATTAATTTTATATTATTTAAGATTAAATCATATGTATTAAAAAAATCTTTGCCTTTTCTTTCATTATTGTGGAATTTTTTTGACCCGTCAAGAGAAAGTTGCATACTAAAGTTATTTAAATCAAAGAAATTTAAATGTTCTTTTTCAATTAAAGTCCCATTTGTTATAATAGAATATTTAAATTTTCTATCAGGAAAGTTAATTTTAAGTAAATTAACTAATTTATATATATATTCAAAATTATTTATTGGTTCTCCGCCAGTAAACTCCACAGAAACATTTTTCGATGGATATTTAGATATATTATATTGAATAAAATTAAATATTTGTTCATCATTAATATTTATTTTTTCATATTTTTTAATTCCAGACTCATAACAATAAGAACACTTAAGATTACAATCAGTATTAGTAACTATAACAAAATCTAAAATTTCTTCATTTTGATTAATTGTCTCAAAAAAATCTAAAGAATTCAACTTTTTTAAATTTTCATTTGTAATAATAGTTTCTTGCTTATCTAAATTCAAAAAATTTTTATCAACTTCTATAATACAAAAGTTTTTCAGATTTTTTATAAGAATTGATTTTGAACCATTATAATATTTAAATATTGAAGTTTTCATATATTTATCTCCTCTTTAAATCGGGTAGTGTCAATAAGGCACTCCTATTTTTTTATTAAAACCTTTATATTATCAAGGGTTTCAGAGTTTTTATAGAATAAAAAACAATGACCCCCTTTTTCTGTTATAATAACTAGTTGCACAATCCTGAAACCCGCATAAACACTGCCTTTTATTTATAAAAATGGCTTGGATTCCTCCGTTTTGGGTATATAATCATTGACAAGATGTGTATAACTCAAAACAAATGATGAAAGGAGAATCCTATGCCAGTTTCAGCTAGACAATTAAACTTTTGTGATGTTTCCAAAGACTTTGATAAGTTCTATAATCAAAATCAAGAAACTTTACTAACTTTACTTGATGAATTTATTAATATAAGTGATTTTATCCCTTTTTCTTTTTATCAAAATTATTATTCTAAATTAGGTTCTAAAAGAGATTTTTCACTTGAATCTATGTTAAATGCTTTTATACTTAAAAATATTTTATCGATTCCTTCTATTGATCTTTTAATTACTTTTTTATCTATATCTCCTAATATTCGTAAGTTTTGTGGTTTCTTAAGAGTGCCTCATAAATCGCAATTTTCTAGGTTTAAGTCAGAATATCTAGATGATTTTAATGACCTTTTTCATAATCTGGTTGACAAAACTGAAGATATATCTAAGAAAATCAATCCTTTTCTATCTTCTATCCTAGTTTCTGATACTACTGAATTTGAAGCTTATGTTGCTGAGAATGATACTAAATTTTATCAGTCTATCCTTCATAGATCCAAGACTTAAACTAAGATTCTTGCTAAGGATAATCTCGATTCTACCTTTGATCCAGAAAAATATGTCCAAAGTCAAATGCCTAAAACAGCATCCTCAAATAATGATGTGAAGCTTGCTTATCTAAATGGGCATTTTGGCTATTTTCAAAAGTGCATCTTTACTACCAATGGTCTAGATGTAATTAGAAACGTTAATTTCTTCGATTCTATTAATAACCTGGAATTAGATTAATATCCTCAGGAAACTAAGCATTCTTATGATTCTAAATCATTAATTCCTACTCTGGAGACATATTTTCAATTTCATCCTAATTTCACATATAATTACTTTCTAGGTGACTCTGGTTTTGATGTAGTTGATAACTATGCTTATCTTCACCAGAAGAATATCATGCCAATTATTAGACTTAATCCTCGTAATGAACAGTCTTTGCCTCAACCTGGATTTAATGAAGTAGGTGTATCACTTTATCCCTATGATTCTTCATTACCTATGGTTTACGATGGTATTACCCGTGAAAAAGGACGTTCAGACAGAATTAAATATATCTGTCCTAAGGCTAAGAAAACTAGAATCAAAGGAAAAACTTAATATATATTAGAATGTGATAAACCATGTACTCCATCTAAATGTGGTAGAATAAAGCAAATCACTGCTAATCATGACTTTAGATTTAACACATCTATGCCTAGGGATAGTTTAAAATGGTAACTCTTATATAAGCTAAGAGCAATCATTGAACGTTCAATTTCTTAAATTAAGAATTTTATGCAATTATTATCTTCAAAGGTTAGAAATACTACATCTTTAAAATCAGATATCCTGCTTGCTTGTATATCACAATTAATTGCTTTTTTCCTAATGTATAGAACTAATAATTCAGAAACACCACTAGCTATCAAATCATTGATTGCTTAATTTTAAAAATTTATAGCTTTTTCAAAAGGTTTAAATTATGCCTTTATTTTGTGATGCTCTTTTTCGTGTATATCTTGTTATTTTATTTTTTTAAAATTTGTTATCTGTTGATAACTTTGAAATTACATTTTACAACTATCTGCTGTTATAATTTGAATTGACACACAACAAATTCTAAAGAAGGTTGGTCATTGTTATATCTCAAATTATATCCTATATACTTGTTGGACTCGTATCAAAAACTTATAGACAAAAGTTTAACTTTAACGACACTACACTAGCAGCTTCATATACTGCTTGTGGGGTCATATAATCAATAGAACTATGAATCCTTTTTCTGTTATACCAGGATTTTTATATTCAAATAATGCCTTAAGAGCAACATTGAAATCATAGTATTTATGATGATTAATTTCTTCCCTTTTTAATACAAATGAAAAGATTCAATGCAAGCATTATCATATGGGTTTCCTTTCCTATTAAAAGAATGTACTTATACCATTTGAAGCAAGAAAACTTTCAAACTCATTGCCAGTGTACTGTGAACCTAAATCGCTATGTAGAATAATCCCTTCCGTGCTAACAACATTTAAACATGCATTTTCCACTGCTTTTATAGTTAAACCTGCAGTCATAGAAGTTCCATAAGCGTAACCTATGATCTTTCTACTAGACAAAGGCAAGATATGTCCATCCATCCATTGTTTCTTATCTCTCCTTAAAATTTGTTGGCCTCTTTTCGACATTTTGAAGATACATGAACTAAGGCCTTGTAATAGGTACTTCTAGGGAAATTTAGAGCCTTGCATATAAGTTTGACAGTATATTTTGACTTGTATTTTCGATAAATACAATGATTTCATTTATCATTTTCTTACGAATATGGCAGTAGCTTTTTTAAATATTTCATTCTACATTTTAAGTTCAACAATACATTTTTGCATCGCTTGAAATTCCTTGGATGTAATTTCCTTATTTTTAGCTATTTTTTTACTGCAAAATGCTGTTTAATCCACTTATAAATAGTTACCATTACTAAACCATCTCACGGCTCCGTTCTAAGATAAGCTGGCTAGAGTTGTACAGATCAATAATTTGTTTCTTAAAATCATACGTATACCGGATACTGTTTTGGACATTATTTAACATACCTTTCTCACAACCTATTTTAACGTGTTAAACTTTTCGTGCCCACACTTATATACTAACACCATTAGGCTTAATATACTCTAATGTTGCTTTATATAAATTTTTAACTCTTGATAATATTGTTTATTCATATTTTAGAATACTTATCTTCTTTTTTAGTTGAAAATGGCAAGAATTGCCTTGAATAATTCTTCTATTATAAACAAATATTCTTTTAAAAATGTTTCTTGAGATTCTTTTTGCCTAATTAAAGGATTATATGATCATATCAATGTTTCAATTGTTTATTCTTTTAATGTCATTAAGACTTTTTAAAAAGAAATAAAAGTTGTTGATTAAGCTATTAAAAAAGCATTTTGGGAACTAGTCAATGCCTTTTTCATCTGATAATGCTAGAATAAACTGGAATAAATATGTAATATATTTATTTTAAACTGCAAGTAGCGTTATCCATCATGATTCAATTTCTTAAAAATTTCATCAAGCTAAATACGATAAAACAAATACTCATAAACACAAAAGACCACTTGCACAAAATATAAGTAAATTTATTAGTTTATTTTTTGAGTTTTTTCTCAGAAAATAAACTCCATTCCAGCGAAACGGTCAAATCGAATAATTTATTTCTTTATATAATTTATTTCTTTATAATAATCTATTTTACATAAAGTGTTTTACTATGCAAATTTTTAGCATTTTTTAATATTATTTTCATTTTATTTGACATATTATTAAGTTGCTTAAAATAATATAAAATTATTTAAAAAGAGTTATACTTTAACTTAAATTATTATTTATTATTTTGCAAAAATTTTATTTATAATAAAAATACTGTACAATAGAATTTGCAAAATAGAACATCTAAAATTTTTTAAAATAAGATAGGTGACTCAAAAGCCAGTTTTTGTTTAATAAGTATGGCGATACCTAAGCACACGAGTCTTATAAAAAGTAATCTTAACCCTTAATTGGAAAAACACTTTATAATCGCCTCTGCAAATATTAGCATTACATGAACTTATGGGTCAACCTATCTTATTTTTTAATTAATTCTACTTCTTTGAGGACACTTGTCCCCGTTAATAGTTGATTTTTCAATTAATTTAACCATTGATTTTTCCCTCCTTAATCATATTTGCGTATAATAGTATTACGCTGACATAATTATATATAAAAATATCCTAAATTGCAATATCAAATCATTTATATAAATATTCTATGATAATTGCAATGACCACCCGTCTAACGGGTGGTTTGCTCTGAGGCTATAAGCCTCTGTTACCGGCCAGCGCCTAAAAGAACATTAGTATTACTTACTAACCCCTTAAAAGGGTCTTCATATTCCTTGACACTAAGCTTATCCAGCGCTATGTCATGTTTTTTTCCTGGGTAGTGTGAAATAGTTTGTGTTTCATCATTCCAGATTAAGGAATTTGACTAAATTTAAAACTATTTTTAGATTAAAATTAAGTTGATTAGATTTCGTAAAAATCAAAAATTTATTTATTACGTTTAGTATATTTTTACAT
>JAHDQA010000053.1 GCA_018434075.1 Tissierellaceae bacterium | reverse complement strand
TGTCCGTCAGGCTACGATTTCGCTATTGCTTCCTCTCGCCCACACCTCGCGATGTGAACCTTGCAAGTCGCTTTAGGGTTCGTCGGCAACCACGCCCCTTGTGGACTTTCACCACAGACAGACGGCATGCCCGTCATACATAAAAATGGCATATCAGTGGATATGCCATTTTTATTATTCATTTTTTAAAGGATTTAGTTCCCATTCTTCTTGATTTGTGTGTAATAATTTATGCGATGTATGAGAAAGAGGTTTTTGCAAATACCTTTCGTAGCATTCAATGACAGCTGGGTTTTCATGTGAAAATCTCAAATCATTTATTTTATCTAGTCCGTATAAAACTTCTGCCCTTTCTTCAGCTAATTCCTCTCCGTCCCATATAGGCTGCCCTCCGCCTCCAGCACAACCACCAGGGCAAGCCATGATTTCTACAAAATCATAGGAAACTTTGCCATTTCTGATAGCCTCAATCAATCTTCTAGTATTGCCAAGTCCACTTGCAACTGCAACATTTAGCTCAATACCACTAATAGTAAATTTTGCTTCTTTCCAACCATCAATATTTCCTCTTACGTCTTTAAAAGCATCAGGTTCTGGATTCTTGCCTTCAACTAAATAGTATGCACTTCTAAGAGCCGCTTCCATAACTCCGCCTGTTGCTCCAAAGATTACTGCTGCACCAGTGCTTATTCCAAGAGGTTTGTCTAATTCAATATCTTCTAAGAATCTTACATCAATGTGTTCAGACCTTATCATTCTATCCACTTCTCTTGTAGTTAATACTACATCTACATCTTGCCCAGCGCCTGCGTCATTTAGGACTTTTACTCCCGCTTCATATTTCTTGGCAGTGCAAGGCATTATGGAAACAACAAATATCTTAGATGGATCTACATCCAGTATCTCGGCATAGTAGCTCTTTGCAATAGCTCCAAACATCTGTTGTGGAGATTTTGCAGAAGATAATTGATCTACCATATCTGGATATTGAGTCTTCATAAACCTGACCCAGCCAGGACAGCAAGAGGTGAACATAGGAAATTTTTCATTTTCCCTGTTTTTGAGTTTTTCAACAAACTCACTGCCTTCTTCCATTATAGTTAAATCTGCAGCAAAGTTTGTATCGAATACATAGTCAAATCCCATCATTTTAAGTGCACTAGCTAGTCTTTTCACTGTAGCTTCTTCTCTTTTAAGTCCCAATGATTCTCCCCATGCAGCCCTTACTGCAGGAGCTATCTGAACTACTGTTATTTTTTCTTCATCAGACAACGCTTCAAAAACTTTTTCTGTATCGTCTCTTTCCCTCAATGCTCCTACCGGGCAGTGGGTGATGCATTGCCCGCAAAGGGCGCAGTCAGCTTCTTCTATTCTCCTATTTTTAGATACATCAACTCTTGTCCTCGAACCAGTATTTGCAATATCCCAAATGTTTAAGCCTTGTATCTTATCACAAACTTCAATACATCTCATGCATTTTATACATTTCTCGTAATTTCTTACTAAAGGAAAACCTTCAGTCCATTTTGCATGAGGTAATTGCAGCTCATAAGGTATGTCCAATATTCCCAAATCATTAGCTATTTCTTGTAAACTACAGTTACCACTTCTCACACAACTTGCACATCTAGCATCGTGTTGAGAAAGAATGAGTTCAACATTTGTCCTTCTTACTTCTCTTACCTTTGGACTATTAGTGTGTATTTTCATTCCTTCTTCTACTACATTGTTGCAAGCAGGTATAAGCCTATTTACCCCTTCTATTTCTACAACGCAAACTCTACATGCACCGATTTCATTTAATCCTTCTAGATAACATAAATTTGGTATCTTTATATGATTCAATTCAGCAGCTTTGAGGATTGTAGTTCCCTCTGGGACAGTGACCTTTTTATTGTTTATAGTTAAGTTTACCACTTTTCAGTCCTCCCTCCTTTAAATACTCCAAATCCGAAGTGGTCGCATCTTAAGCATCTCTTTGACTCTTGATTTGCCTCTTCTAAACTCATTGGACATTCAGCCAATAAGAAGTCGTCTATTCTATCTTCAACAGGTCTTTCTTTCATGTTAACTCTCCCACAAGGAACTCTATCTGCTAATCTAGGTTGAGGAATATTAACATCTGATTCAATCACATGATGATATCCTAAGTAGTTGTCTATATTTGCAGCAGCAACTTTCCCAGCGGCAATAGCTTGAATAACTGTAGCAGGCCCTGATATGCAGTCCCCTCCCGCAAATACTCCAGGTATGTCCTTTACACCAGCTGAACTTAATGCATCAATTACACCTCGTCTTACAGGTATCCCATCTTTTTCAAAGTCTTTAGATTCAATACCTTGCCCTATAGCTATAACAACGACATCGCATTCAATTGGTATAGGTTTCTCTTTAGCATCTTGAGTCTTTGGCCTTCCGTTTTCCATCTTTCCAACAATCTGTGGCTGTACTATTAACGCCTTTACTTCTCCATCTTCATTTGCTTCTATCTTTATAGGGTTCGAAAGTTCATATACTTCGCATCCTTCAGCAATCGCTGCTTCAACCTCTTCTTTGAGCGCAGGCATATCATCTTTTCTTCTTCTATAAATTATATTTGCATTTTTAGCACCTAATCTAATAGCAGATCTTGCGACATCAATCGCAACATTGCCACCGCCAATTATAGCAACTTTTTTGTCTTTAAAATCAGGATATATTCCATCTCCAATGTCCTTTAATATATCAACAGCTGAATATACTCCCTTTGCATCCTCCCCTTCTATACCCATGCTCTTGTGGATTTGAGCGCCGATTGCTATATATACGCTGTCGTACTTGTCTTTTAAATCGACCACTGAAATATCTTTGCCTATAGTGACATTGGTAAATACATTTACATCATACGAAAGCAATGTATCTATCTCTTTGTCCAATATCTCCCTTGGCAATCTATAGCTTGGAATCCCATATCTTAGCATGCCGCCGAGTTTATTCCTTCTCTCGTAGATATCAACCTGATGTCCCATCATAGATAAGAAATACGCACATGTTAGTCCACTAGGTCCCGCGCCTATTACAGCAACCCTTTTGCCGGTTAAAGGCATCCTTTCAGGATTTTCAACCTCACTTGCATTGTCAACAGCAAATCTCTTTAATCCTCTGATATTTATTGAGCTATCAATCATATTTCTCCTGCACCTGGTTTCACAAGGATGTTCGCAAACGTATGCACATGTGGCAGGCATCGGATTGTCTTTTTTGATTAATTTTATTGCATCATCATATCTTCCTTCTGATATTAGCGCTATGTAACCAGGTATATCTACCCCTGCAGGGCATAAAGATACGCAAGGCACTGATTGATATATGCCAAAATTGCATCTATCCCTTAATATATGTTCTTCAAAATCATCTCTAAAACCTTCTATACCCTTTAATACCATATTTGCAGCCTCATACCCAATTGCACAGTCAGCAGATAAATAAATGCTCCTTGCTGTCTTTTCAATTAAATCAATTGTATTAAGTGTAGCTCTTCCATCGAGAACATCTCCTAGCAATGCTTCCAGCTGCCCCAATCCAACTCTGCATGGTACGCATTTTCCACAAGTCTGGGCATGAGCCATCTTGACAAAGGACAATGTTAAGTCAATTGGACACAAGCCAGGAGGTGAAGCTATAATACGTCTTTCGAGATCTTTATACATCTCTTCGACAGTGGCTTGAGCTTTGTCTTTTGTAATAATACTAAGCCTACTCATCAAAATTTCCCCCTTTTGTTATTAATCTAACAAAATTATATAGCATTATGTCAATAAAATAAAGAAAATTTTTCTAAATGTTTGCAATATTGAATGTAATGGTTATCATTGACAATTATTTGTCATACAATTCAGAGAATATTATACTTCTTTGCTATCTTTTTATTATACTGGGTATAACTATTATAGATAGTTGCAGAATACAAAATTAAAAATATATAGAGTTATCCACAGCTAAAATTAAAAATTCAATAGATTTTGCAATTAAACAATTAATTAATTATAAACATTATACTTAAGCACAGAAAAAAAGGCATAGAAAACTA
>JAHDQA010000012.1 GCA_018434075.1 Tissierellaceae bacterium | reverse complement strand
TGTCCGTCAGGCTACGATTTCGCTATTGCTTCCTCTCGCCCACACCTCGCGATGTGAACCTTGCA
The DNA here is from genome assembly GCA_018434075.1 of Tissierellaceae bacterium. Lineage (GTDB taxonomy): Bacteria > Bacillota > Clostridia > Tissierellales > Tissierellaceae > Soehngenia. The sequence continues at coordinate 7,006 of JAHDQA010000012.1, read as the reverse complement.
AGTCGCTTTAGGGTTCGTCGGCAACCACGCCCCTTGTGGACTTTCACCACAGACAGACGGCATGCCCGTCATACATTAAAAATGCACTTAATACATAAGTGCATTTATGAATATTGGCAATATCATGGCTACTGCTAGAATCACCACTAAAATACGAGATATTAATTTGTTGTTTAACATTTACTCACCCCTAACTTACTATAAAATCACCGTTGAAAGATCTAAGAATATCCTTTAATACATTTATATTTTCTTCCCCTTTGTCAAGCCAAATGTCCTCTACTTCTTTCTCTAAAATCGAAGGCATTCTATCGTGTATACTTGCTATTTTAGGATTTGCAGCTGTTGTTATAATTACAAATGACAGATATTTTTCTAAGCCTAAAGTGTACACATTGTATATCCCAGCCAATGAAAATATGGAAGTGCCATCAAGGCTAATTCTTCTTTTTATTTTCTTTCCATTCACCTCTTGCCATTCATAATAACTATCTACTGGTATTATACACCTTCTATTAAAAAATGCATCTCTAAATGTGTCTTTTTTATCTATCGTTTCACTTCTTGCATTGATCAAAGGCCTTTTTGAAAAATTAGTTGGAAATCCCCATTTTAGACTTCTTATCTCCCTTTCATCAAATTCAACAACAGCTAAAGCTTTTTCAGCGGGAAATATTTCGCTTTTAGGACTATACTCCCCTGCTTTGTTCACAGCTTTATATCTTATAATCAAATCTTCCATATCTTTGTCAAGAGAATATCTTCCGCACATTCAAATCTCCCCTAGTCTTTTTTGATATATCATATACCCTGCTAAAATTATATAAGACAAACCCAATGCAAATATAGATACTAAAAATGGAAATCTATTGTTAATGGCATAAATAAAACCAGCAACAAGCGCGCCTAGCATTTCGCCTAAAGATTTTGAAGCATTGAATATCCCAGATAATAGACCTGGATTGTCATTGTTTTTTTCAACTGCAAAACTTTGCAGTATAGGTAATTGAATGGTATTTAAAGTAAAGTAAATTAGGCTTGATAGTAAAAATACTATATCATTACTTTCTATATATATGAGCACTGAAATAACTATTGAAACAAAAATCGAATATCTCAAAGCTTTCTTTAAATCAAAATGTTTAATCAAATACACGTTTATAGTCAAGTTGCTAACCAGTCCCAATATTCCAGTCAATGCTTTAAAAACTCCATTTATGATTGGCATAAACTTAAGTTCGTCTCTCAAATAGTAGTTAAAAGCATTGTTGGTAGAAGAAAATGCTAAAAAAATTAGAAATGTTACAATCAAAAAAATGATCGTCCATGGTGATTTTATGCTTTTAATTTTTTTCGTATCTATCAATTTATAACTTGCGTTTGCTATCTTTAGAGGGCTCTTTTTAGGAATATCTTCTGTAAAAATCATAAAAAATATGCTAACTAAAATCATTCCAAGCCCCTGTATGTAAAAAACATATCTGATAGGAAGATAACCTAAAAGTCCACCAATCAAAAATCCAATCGAAGTAAAAATACTGAGCACCGCTGAATATGTCGCCATATTCTTTGATAGATTATCCGAACTATCTATCTCTACTATCATTGCCATGAGTCCAACAACCATTCCACCGGTAAACCACCCTGCCATAGCTCTAAGTAAAAGTATTTGCCATAAATTATATGAAAACCCATATAGGAATTGTGCTAGTCCATAAAAAAAAGTGGAGACTACTAAAGTTTTCTTCCTGCTGTATTTATCACCTATCGCACCCCAAAATGGAGATGATAAAAACGAAAAGAACACCATCATCGCATAAGATGTTCCAAATACATGGCTTGGCAAGTTTAATTCCTCAAAAAATGCTGGATTTACTGGATGATGAAAATTCATCAATGCCCACATAAACCCTGCAAATATCATCAGCTTTTTAAAACTCATATATTTCTCCCGTAAATGTTTTTATAAATTATATCATATATAAAAAATAATTGTAGTAAAAAATAGAGGTTTCCCTCTATTTTTTACTAATCTTCTTCGTAGAAAATCTTTGCATTTGGATCGATTCCTCCAATTTTTAAGTATCTGCTCTTATAGTCTTTCAACAATTTGAAAAAGCAACCTCTGTTTTTTTATTCAACAGAGGCTATTTTAACTTAATTATTTATCATACAGCACAAGGGCTATATCCACAGTCTTGACATTCTTCACAACCACCAGAGTGGTTCATCTTCCCACCACACATAGGGCAAGTGTCAGGATCTTTCTTTAATTCTTCTTCAGCTAATTTATTGATTTCTTCTTTTAATTCATCTATTTTCTCTAGATTTGTCTTTTTCTTTTTATCTGTTATCAAAATTCCGCTTCTTGCGCAACCATCTCTGTATATAGTTACTCCCTTAAGTCCTCTTTCCCAAGCATACATATATAGGTCTTCAACTTCTTCAACACTAAATTCATTTGGAACATTTACAGTAGAAGAAATGCTTGCATCAATGTATTGTTGCCATGCAGCTTGCACTTCAATTCGTTCCCTGTAATTCAAATTGGATGTAGTAACTATGAAATCTGGCAATTCCTCCTCATAGGAAATATTGTTTTTATCCATATATTCCTTGACAATTGGTGTGAATACTTTGTAATAGGTGTCTTCAGAATGAAGTGATTCAGATTTTCTTGTATACGCAACTTGAAATATTGGTTCTACACCATTGCTGCAACCTATAAGAGTAGATATGCTTCCAGTTGGAGGTATAGTTAAAAGTTGGCTGTTTCTTAAACCATGTTCTTTAATGAGTTCTAGTACATCGTCATCAGCATTGGAAATTAAAAATGGCGAAGCTAACACCGCGTCTCTTCTATATTTTGGATAAGGTCCATATTTAGAAGCAAGCAGAGCCGATTGTCTTAGCGCTTCATTTATCATTATCCTACCTATTTGGTGAATGAGTGATATAGATTCGCTGCTGCCATATCTTATACCCATTTTTATGAACATGTCGGCAAGCCCCATTATTCCCAATCCTATTTGTCTATACGCTTTAGACATTTCCCTTTGTTCTTTGAGAGCATGCAAGTTCATGTTCTCATCTAATACTTCATTGAGATAGATTACTCCATTTCTTACCATTTCGCCAAATCTCTCAAATTCAAATCTTGCATACTTAGTAAATGGGTGTTTTACAAACTCACTCAAATTTATAGAAGAGAGGTTGCAGCTTCCAAAAGCTGGTAATGTTTCTTCTGCGCAAGGGTTTACACCAGCAAATTCAAATTCATCATCTTCGCTCAATAAATGCCATGAATTAATTCTATCTACAAATAAAACCCCCGGCTCTGCCATGTTCCAATTGTTATATGCAATTTTTCTAAATATATCCCTAGCTCTCACTATTTTCTCTATCTCTTCGCCCGTCGCATCCACTTTAAAATACAATTTAAAATCCTTATCCTCTTTTACAGCTTTCATAAATTCATCGGTAATATTTACTGAAATATTTGCGTAAGTCACTTTAGATAAGTCATTTTTAACATCGATAAAATCTTCAATATCAGGATGATTTATATCCATATTAAGCATAAGAGCTCCACGTCTGCCTCTCATACCAATAAGCCCTGTCACCATTGAGAACAGATCCATAAAGCTAACTGCACCAGTAGTTGTGCTGGCAGCATTGTTGACTTTAGCTCCTTTTGGTCTTAGTTTTGATATGCTAAGCCCAACTCCGCCACCATAGGAATATGTCTTAGCCATGTATTTTGCAGTGTCAAATATAGATTCAATATTGTCCTCAACTTTAGGCATTACGTAGCAATTACTTAATGTAACTTTTCTTCCTATTTTATCTAAGCCTCTACCTGCTAAGATTCTTCCTGCTGGCATAAATTTCTTGTCTTTAATAGCTTTTTTTATAGGACCGTTCCCACCACTTACTCTTTCTAGAAAATCTTCAAAAGATTCAGCATCATATCTGTATTTCTTTTCGTATATATCTCTTTGAAGATCAGACATGCTCCAACCTTGTTCTCTTAGCTTTGCCCTTTCTTCACGGTAAATTATATACTTTCTAGCAACCTCTGGTCTTGATTTCATGAGTTCAACTTCTACAAAGTCTTGGATTTGCTCAATATTTACCACATCCAAGTCTTTGAAAGTTTCATATGCCTTTTGGCTGATCTCCTTTGCCAGAGCTTCGTCTATGCCTTTTTCAGTTTCCTCCATAGCTTTTTTTACAGCTATTTCAATCTTTTCGCCTTCAAAATCAACTATCTTGCCATTCCTCTTTTCGACCCTAACCATTCAAAATCCTCCTCTATCCTCAATATCATCATATACTATATACTATATATTGTATATTGTTTGTATTTGTATACTATATGTATAATATAGCACTCAAAGACAACTTTAACAAGAGGATAATTATTAATGTTTTTTCATTTGTTTCATTGAAATAGATAAAGTTTGTGGGAAAGTACCAAAGTGGAAATAATCTGTTTTTATTTCCACTGTATAAATAGCATACTCTTATCATTCATAAATTTATGAATAGGTATAATTTTAGTAAATCCCGATATAAAAGCTTTAAATTCAAGGTTTATGCGAGTTCTGAATCTAATTTTTCGAATGCATCAAATAAAATCTCTATGAATTTATTCCTGTCGACATCCAAAAGCGCTAAAGTATTAGTACTATCATGGGTTATCCATTCCCTCAAATCAGCCGCTGTCCTTCCTCTATGCAATGTGTCTGAAGTATCTATTTGAACCAATAAATTTTGACCTGTAAAGATATCTTTATTCAAAACATACATCACAGCACACACATCATGCAGTGGAAAGTTCTTATATCCTTCGCTTGTATGGAACTTAGTAAAAAATTTTAATAATTTAGCGCACATTCCTGTCACTTTGCCATTTAATCTCTCCAACTCCATTATATCTTCATTGGTTATATATGCCTTATGAGTCACGTCCAATCCACTCATTACTATTGGGATGCCACTGTTAAACACTATATGGGCTGCTTCTGGATCAGCGTATATGTTGTATTCAGCAAATGGAGTTACATTTCCCTTAAATACGGAACCTCCCATTAAAGAAATGTAATCAATTTTTTCTTTTACTTCAGGAAAAACTCTCAGCAACAAGCCGACATTTGTCAAAGGCCCTGTAGCGATCAAAACACTCTTTTCATCGCAATTTAACAGTGCGTCTCTCATGAAGAGCAATGCATTTGTTGAATCAACTTCCACTGTTGGATTAGGAAAATCAAAACCGTCAAGACCACTTTCCCCATGCACAAAATCCCCTGTTTTCAGCTCCTTTATAATAGGACGATCCGAACCAACTGCTATGGGCGTCTTTATACCAAGATATGTATAGAGCTTTCTTAAATTTAATGTAACTTTGTCTAAAGTTTGATTTCCTGCGACAGTGCTTACACCTAGTATATTTAATCTATCTCTATTCGCTAAAGCCAAAAGTATAGCCATTACATCATCATGTCCCGGATCGCAGTCTATCAATACATTTGTCTTTTTCATTGTTCTTACCTCCATCTACAAAATTAAGAGGATGCGTAGCATCCTCTGTTTAAGCTAATTCTAAAGCTATTTCCATCATTTTTGTGAAGCTTTTTTCTCTTTCTTCTGCTGTGGTTTCCTCTTTTTTTACTATCGAATCGCTCACAGTCAAAATTGTAAGTGCATTTACTTTTGCGAAGTTTGCATTGCAGTAGAGTGCATAAGCTTCCATTTCAATGCCTAGTATATTCATTCTTTGCCATCTTTCCACTTCAGTTTCATCTGCAGAATAGAAAGTATCGCTTGATAGAATGTTTCCTACTCTAACTGGTATATTCTTCTCCTTAGCAATATTTACTGCCTTTTCTAACAGCTCAAAAGACGCTATGGCTGAATATGTTCCAGGAAGATTGTATTGATGTGCGTAGTTTGAGTTTGTACAAGCTCCCATTCCTATGATTACATCATATAAATTCAAATCGTCTTGTATTGCTCCGCAGGAACCAATCCTTATTAAATTTTTTACACCATAAAAGTGTATTAGTTCATATGAGTATATTCCAATTGACGGAATTCCCATACCTGTTCCCATTACAGAAATTTTCTTTCCCTTGTAAGTTCCAGTATATCCAAACATATTTCTTACTGTATTAAATTGTATAGGATTTTCTAAGAAATTATCAGCAATAAATTTTGCTCTAAGAGGATCTCCTGGAAGCAAAACAGTTTCAGCAATGTCACCTTTTTTTGCACTGTTATGAGGTGTAGGCATTTAATCACTCCTTTGTATTTTTTGATTAATTATTATAATACCACAAACCATATATAAAAAGCATTAGAAAAAATTACTAAATGTTATTTAATTTTATAAATTTGGGTATTATGTTAATACAGATATTTATATAATATCTTGAGAAAAGGGGAGGTTGCAATGAAAAGAATCTTAGTACCTATCGACGGATCAGAAAACTCAAAAAGAGCTTTAGAAAGAGCTAAAGAGCTTGGCCAATTGTATCATGCGGAATTGATAATACTAACTGTAATTGACAACGGCAGGTTTTTCAGCATTGAATTCAAAGACGAGCTGATCAAAATTTTAGAGCAAAATGCTAAAGAACTATTGGCAAATGCAGAAAATGGGCTTAAAGATTATCCATTTGGCGTAAAGACAATGTACAAATTTGGAGATGTGCCAGATGAGATAATAAATGTAGCCGATGAGGAAGATGTCGATTTAATAGTAATTGGTACTAGAGGTTTAGGAGCTTTCTCAAGAGCAGTCCTTGGCGGTGTCTCACATAAAGTAGTCACACATGCAGATAGATCGGTTTTAGTAGTTAAATAATAGAGTAGGGGGAATTTAATCCCCCTCTCACACCACCGTACGTGCCGTTCGGCATACGGCGGTTCAATTCAAATAATAATCTAAACAACTAATGAGTCCTCGCTTTGCGAGGATTTCTTTTGATATCTTTCGTAACCC
>JAHDQA010000103.1 GCA_018434075.1 Tissierellaceae bacterium | reverse complement strand
TAGTATAATTATAACACAAAAAAGGACTTATATAAGTCCTTTTTTGTTGAATTAAACTATTTTAATTTGTCTATTTTACTGATTTCTAGTAAGGGTCTAATTTAACTTTACAAAGGTCTAATTTAGTTTTACATTTGACCAACATCTAAATGTGGTGCCATTTGCCCTAGTACCTCTTTGATTATTTGCGCTTGTATTTTTGCCTATTCTACCATTTCTTTGAAATCCCGTGTTTGTATAATCGCCATTGTATCTTTCTACTTGTCTTTCAAATGCTTGTAGGTGGCTTTTAGAGGCATTAAGTAATTTTTGAAATACCAGTTTGACATCTGCATCTAAATCTTCTTTAAGAAAGTTTTCATACATCTGTATGTTTTGTTTTTCTGTGTCTAAACCTACTTTATATGCTTCTAGCAAATTAGTTGGTGTAACTAGATAATTTTCAACATTTGGTACAGTAAATTTGATATCATAATCCTCTAATAGCGGTTCTATTAAATCGATATGTGTGTTTTCTGCTCGCAATATATTGCTGAATGGTCTTGAAACATTTAATGCGCTTATTATTTTCTCATATTCCGCCTTAGCAAGATATTCATCTTGCAATGCATAAGCAATCATTTCTTCTTGTGTATAGCTTTTGTCATTTAATGCAGCTTGTGCGCCAATCAAGGCATCATCTGCATAACTGTAATTAGTTGTCCCCATTCCAATGCTTACCATTGATACTAATGCCATAGTTATAGATGCTTTCTTCAGTAAATTTTTCATAATATCTTCTCCTTTTCATTAATTTTATTTTACATTATCATTGTAAAATATAATTGTGATTCAATTATGACAAATTATTGTTTTATGTATATAAAAAAAGGTATCTATATACTATATTCGGGGGTGTTTAATATGAAAACTTCAAAGCTATTGAAATCCAAATATGAGAAAATTGTAGAAAACTATGCTGATATAGAAAATATGCTTTATGATGAAAATTTTATTCATGAATTAAGGGTAAACATAAGAGAACTACGCTCTATGCTCTATTTTTTCAAGCCCATTGCAAAAAAGAAAAAGTACAACGCCCTCAATGATTTCTTGAATAACTTAAGTGGTCAGTTTTCTAAACTTAGAGAAATTCAAATAGCAAAACAAATTTATAAGGATTATTGCGGTGTAAAGACTATCGATTATCCAAATATTTTCTCCGACATTTTAGTAAAAGTTGAGGAAGCCATAGTTTCCGATTTGAAAAGAGTGCTGGTTCCTAGAGAAGAATTTGAAAATAACAACAAGATACTCTATCAAGTTATTAAAGAAATAGAGAATTATGAGGATATAGAAAAATTTGTCAAAAAAAGAATAACAAAGATGTCTAAAGATATTGCAAATCAAATTGATAATATCAATTTATCTGATTTGGATGATATCCATAGATTGAGAATATCTCTTAAAAGGCTTAAATACGCACTAAAGTATCTTCCCTTTCCGCTCGAAAAATATTCCCATATATCAGAAAAAGTTGCAAATGATCTCTCAGACAGTCTAGGGGTTATGTTAGATAAATACGCAACGCTCAGCATATTTTCATCGTATAGCAATGCTTTTGTCAATTCTTCAATAAGTTACCATCGTGGCTTGTTTGAGGGATATTTATACAACGAAATAGATTTGAATAAGGAAGAATTCAAAAATAAAATAGGATTGCTTCAATCCCAAATAGGAGGAATTTAAATTGATTTATGCCTTGGTAGATATTGGTTCAAATACAATGCGGATGAATATATATAAATGCAAAAACAACAATATAGATCTATTGTTTACATCAAAGCAATCAGCAGGTCTAGCTGGATATGTAGAAAATGGGATCATGTCAAAAAAAGGTATAAAGAAAGCCATAGAAGCTCTAAAGAGTTTTATGGAAATTGTAAATCACTTTGAAATAGATAAAATGTATGTTTTTGCGACAGCAGCACTTAGAAATGTTTACAATAGCGAATCTGCAGTATCAGAGATAGAAAATGCAACAGGATTAGATATCGATGTCATATCTGGCGAACAAGAAGCGAGATTGGACTTTATAGGGGCTACTAAACTCTTTGATTTAAAAGAGGGCATTTTAGTTGATATTGGTGGTGGAAGTACTGAAATTGTTACTTTTAAAAACCAAAACATAATCAGTGCAATAAGTTTTCCTTTGGGTTCATTGAATAGTTATAAAATGTATGTTAGTGAAATTTTACCAAACAAGAAGGAAATTAAGGATATAAAAAATCATTTGGAAAGAGAACTAAGTGGGCTTACTCAAATAGATAAAGAAAATTACAAAGTCCTATGCGGCGTAGGCGGCAGTATTAGAGCTACAAGGAAATTGCACAATTGGATTTATGAAGCTCCATCGGATAACAACACAATTTCTTCAAAAAACCTAAAGTCTATGGTCAAATTTCTGAGCAAAGGATCAAAAGAATCTATTGATGCAATCCTACAAGTATCTCCTGATAGAGTTCATACTATTTTGCCTGGCATTATAATATTAAATGAAATAGTCAAAAAATTTGGATCCGATGAAATAATTGTAAGTGACTATGGTGTAAGAGAAGGTTACTTATTCGAAAAAGTTTTAAAGGAGTAGATCCTTTATGGCAGAGAACAAATTCCCATACGACACTAGCTACACGCAAAACCGAGAACTTTCATGGTTAAAGTTCAATGAAAGAGTGCTAGAAGAAGCACTAGATGAAAATGTCCCTGTGTTTGAAAAGTTAAAATTCATTTCAATTTTTACGAGCAATCTAGATGAGTTCTTTATGATAAGAGTAGGCAGTCTTTTAGATTTATCTCGACTTAAAAACCCACCTATCGACAATAAAACTGGATTAACTCCACAAGCACAACTTGAAAAAGTGTTCGAGAGCGTAAAGCCATTGTATAAAAAGAAAGATGAAATATTTTTTAAGGTTGAAAATCTCTTAAGAGAATATGATATTTACAATCTAGATGTAAATGAACTTAAAGAAAGTGAATTTCAATATGTAGAAGATTATTTTAAAAAAAATATAATGCCTTTGCTATCACCACAGATAATTGATTCTCACCACCCTTTCCCTCATCTTTGGAATAAAAGTTTATATGTAGTAGGAACATTGGTTCCTAAAGGAAAGAAAAATTTAACAGGGATTATAGAAATACCTAAATCCATTCCTAGATTATTGTATCTAGACGGCGAAAAACCAAGATATATTTTAATAGAAAAAGTTCTGTTTCATTTTTTCAATTTAGTTTTTAATTATTATAAGATTTCCACAAAATCAATCATTTCTGTGACAAGAAATGCTGATATAAACCCAAAAGATGAAGCTTTTGACTTTGATGAAGAGGATTTCAAACTTCATATGAAGCAAATTTTAAAAAAAAGGTCTAGGCTTGCACCCGTACGTTTAGAAGTCTATGATGACCTCGACAATGAACTTAAAGATTATCTTATTCAAAGATTAAATTTATCGCAAAATCAAGTTTTTAAAACTTCTAGCCCTATAATGCTAGATTATGTTTCTGTGCTTGAAGATAAATTAAGTCCTCAATTAAAAACCAAACTAGCTTATCATAAATTTGAACCTGCTTATCCCACTAGTTTAAACCCAAATAAAAGTATTATAACGCAGGTGCAAAAAAAGGACTTATTGTTGACATATCCCTATGAAGATATAAAAGTTTTCATAGATTTATTAAAAGAAGCATCAACATCAAGAAAAGTAAAATCTATAAAAATATCGCTTTATAGGTTGGCAAATAGATCAAAAGTCGTGGAATACTTATGTCAAGCAGCAGAAAACGGAAAAGATGTCACCGTACTTATTGAATTGAGAGCAAGATTTGACGAACAGAATAATATAGGTTGGTCCGAAAGATTAGAAGAGGCTGGTTGCAAAGTCATCTATGGAATAGAAGACTATAAAGCTCATTCAAAAATTTGTCTAATAACTTATATTGAAAAAGATAAAATAAACTATATTACCCAAATTGGCACAGGAAACTACAATGAAAAAACTGCAAGGTTGTACTCTGATCTCTCTTTGATTACAGGAAATAGAGAAATTGGTGAAGATGCATTAGAGTTCTTCAAAAATATGGCAATAAGCAACTTAAATGGAACTTACAAACATTTAGCAGTAGCTCCTTATTCGCTAAAAAATACGTTGATTGAAGAAATCGATAGACAAATTGAAAATGCAAAATCAGACAAATCAGCAAGAATAATCATCAAAGCTAATTCAATAACTGAAAGAGATTTAATAGATAAATTGATGGAAGCATCTTGTGCTGGAGTTAAAATAGACTTAATAATCAGAGGAATATGCTGTATCTTGCCGAATATTGAGAATAAAACAGAAAATATAACAGTTTCCAATATTGTCGGCAGGTTTTTAGAACACTCTAGAGTCTATTCATTTGGTGAAGGTGATGAGAGTAATATATACATCTCTTCAGCAGATTTAATGACAAGAAATCTAAACAGGAGAGTAGAAATAGCAGTCCCCATTTATGACAAAAATATAAAGAAAAAAATCACAAGATTTCTGGAATTAAATTTAAAAGACAATCAAAAGTCCAGATTGATGACAAATACTGGTGACTATGTTAAAAAAGAAGATGAAAACGAAAAATTCAATTTTCAAGAATATCTGCTTGAATTGGCTTTAAATCAAAATGAAAATCACAAATTAAAGAGTAGATTCAATTTTATCTCAAATTTATTTAAAAATAGGTGGCTACGAAATGAAAAAGAAAGAGTTTAAGCGAATTGAAAAATTTATGAAAAAACACAATTCAGATCAAGCACATGATCTTGAACATATTTATAGGGTGCTTTATTTAGCTCTTGATATAGCTCAATATGAAAAAGATGTCGACATGGATGTGCTGATTGCTGCTAGCTTGCTTCATGATATAGGCAGAAAATCCCAATCAAAAAATAAAAATGTCAACCATGCTAAAAAAGGTGCGAAAATGGCTAAAGAATTTCTAATAGATAATAATTACAGTAAAGATTTTGCAGAAAGAGTTTCAGACTGTATTGAAAAGCACAGATTTAGAAGTGAAAATCCACCATCTAGCATAGAAGAAAAAATACTTTTTGACGCGGATAAGCTAGATGTCTTAGGTGCGATAGGCATAGCTAGAACCATAATGTTCCAGACAGAAATGCATTCTAATTTGTATAATTTAGATGAAAATGGCAATTTGCTTCATGGAGAAGATGACAAAGATGATTCTTTTCTACATGAATATAAATACAAGCTCGAAACTGTAGCGGATAAGCTTTACACCCGAAGAGCCAAAGAAATCGCTTCAAAAAGAACAAAAATCGCAGAATTGTACTACGATAGTTTAGTAGAAGAAATAGAAGAATCGTATAAATCAAGAGCACTCATCAAAGAGTTCTTAGAATAAAACTACTTCCAAAGTAAATAGACTAATAAAAACCAGACTGTTTGCTTTGGAAGTATGTGTTTATTTGTATTTATTTGTTCTTCAATTCGTCATCTATCAATTCATTATCAAGCGGCGTCTTATAAGGAGCTTTGTTTTTAAATTCTTCAACAGCTTTCTTAACTCTCGTAGTCGACGCCAATGTTCCAGGTCCAGCTATACAGCCTCCAGGGCAAGCCATTCCTTCCAATAAGTACCCATTTTTTCTCCCTGCTTTTGCTTGAAACATCAGTTTTACACAGTCTGCTAGATTTGAAGCAGACTCTACATTTATCTCTCGAGTTGGATCTAACAATTGAGCGGTCTTTTTTACAGCTTCCGCAACTCCGCCGGCAACAGAATATCCCCGTCCGAGTGTTGAAGCATCTTGTACTTCTTTAGAGATTTCTATTTCAGACAGCTCTATATTTTTAGCAACGAACATCCCCATTAGTTCCTCAAATGTAATTACAAAATGAACATAGTCTTTTACATCTTCTCTGAGAGCTTCTAATTTTTTAGATATACAAGGTCCTATGAATGTAATGATTGCATCTGGGTCTTTTTTCTTTATATACTTCGCAGTTTCTACCATTGGCGAAGCTGAATCTGAAATGTACTCGTATTGTTCTGGGAATTTAGTTTTTACCATTAAAGCCCATGAATTGCAGCAACTAGTTCCCATAAATGGTATTTCGCTCGGTACTTTTTGCAAAAATTCCTTAGCCTCATGCAAAGTAGTAATATCCGCTCCCAAGCTCACCTCTACCACATCTTTAAATCCCAATCTCTTTATGCCTTCCACTATTTGCTCAGGAGAAGTCAAAGCACCAAATTGTCCTATAAATGAAGGCGCTATCATAGCGTACATATTTTTCTTAGTTTTAAGAGCCTTTACGAGCTGATAAATTTGAGATTTATCTGCGATCGCTCCAAATGGGCATTGTATTATACATCTCCCGCAGGATACACACTTTTCTTGATTGATCTTCGCCCTGCCTAGATAATCGCTCTCTATTGCATTTACTCCGCAAACAGCAGCGCAAGGTCTGTTGTATTCCACTATGGCACTATAAGGGCAACTCTCTTTACATCTGCCGCATTTTATGCACTTGTCTTGATCTATTATAGCTCTGTCTTTTCCAATTGAAACGGCATTTACAGGGCACACATTTGTGCAAGGGTGTGCAAGGCACTTTCTGCAATTATCAGTGACTTTAAGAGCTCTAGTTGGACAAGCTTCACAAGCAAAAGTTATTACATTTACCAAGTCGGGTATAAATTTAGTCTCATCAACATTTACCTCATCAATTCCCTCTGTCACTCTTGTAAACTCAGCTATACTTCTTACGTTAAGTCCCATAGTAAGTCTGAGCCTTTCTTCTACAACAGCTCTTTCCCTGAATATATTCTCCCTGTATTTTGCAACCTCTCCAGGTATAATATTATATGCAGCTTTTTCTAATTCTCTTAGGTCAGTGTCCTCGTATGCCATTTTTGCAATCTCTACAAAGACCTTTCTTCTTATATTTATAAGGTCAACATAGCTTTCTTTCATATTTTATCTATTCCTCCGAAGTAAATTTTTACGCCTATATTCTCATCTTGTCCATTATTTTTTCCATTACGATTTGGCCAGTAGCATTGAATATTACATCATCGTCCACTATAACTACTGGAGCGATATCTGCATCCGTATCTTTGCAATATCCCAAACACTTAATTGATTCTATTTCTAGCTCTTCATCTCTATATTCTTTTTCATTTTCATCAATAATCTCCCTTAAGCTCTCGATCTGGTCTAACAGGCTCATAGCTCCAAGCAAAGTACAATTCGAACCCATGCAAACTTTTACTTTCATATAAATCCCCCTAACTATTGTTGGTCATCCAATACAACCATAAGTTAATTTAATTATATAATATATTTAAAGATAGTTAAAGTATTAACTAAATCTTGAGACTCTAAATATGATATACTTAATGTGAAAATTCCAGTAAGGAGGCTTAGCAATGTTTAAATTTCCAGAAGGCTTATATACAGATGTACGGATTGAAGATGTCTATGAAACCAAAGTAATTTACACAGTGGGCGAAATTGAAGAATCAAAAGTGAGAACCTACAAAGCTGCTTTCATAAGGATATTTGACGGAGAAAGATGGTACTATAATTCTATTTCAAATGTAGAAGATATTCAAGCTGAAATTGATTTACTCTCCAAATATGCAAATCCAAATGAGCGCATCGAAGAAAATCCAGTCGTTAAAAAATTTCAAGTAAACAAAGACGAATTGATAAAGTTTGAGGAAGACGATATAAAGAAAATCAGCATCAAAGAAAAGCAAAATCTACTCAGAGAATATTTCCCTTTATTAGAAGAATATGAATTTATAAAACATTGGAAAGCATATTATGTAGATAGAAAAATATATAAAGAATTTTATTCAAGCAAAGGCTCATCTACAAAATTTGATAATCAAACAGTCGGTTTGGCAATTAAAATGCAATTTGTGGAAGGTGATAAACTGCTGTCGGAAAGCTATCAAAAGTCTTCAACCAATGTGAATGGTTTAAAAGGAAAAATTCAGGAATTTAGGCCATTTATATCGAAATGCTATGATTTTTTAATAAACTCCCAACCTGTAAAACCCGGAAAATACACAGTTATATTGTCCCCTCTTGCAGCAGGTGTATTTGCGCATGAGAGTTTTGGACATAAAAGCGAGTCGGACTTCATGATAGGCGATGAAACCATGAAAAAAGAGTGGGCAATAGGAAAAACTGTTGGAAGAGAATTGTTAAGCATAGTCGATGATGGCAATATCGATGGAAACGGATATGTCCCATATGACGATGAAGGCACAAGAGCAGAAAAAACCTATCTCGTAAAAAACGGGCTTTTAAGTGGTCGACTTCACAGTACAACTACTGCATGCTACTTAGATGAAGATTTAACTGGAAATGCAAGAGCGGTAAACTTTGAATACGAGCCGATAGTTCGAATGACTACTACCTATATAGAACCAGGAAATCAAACAAAAGAAGAGCTTTTTAGCGAAGTGGAAAACGGCATATACATAGACGAAATAAAACACGGTTCAGGAATGTCCACTTTCACTATCGCTCCATCACTTGCGTATTATATCAAAAATGGAAAAATTGCAGAGCCTGTGAATATATCTGTTGTCACCGGCAATGTTATGGAAACTTTAAACGAAATCGACGGTCTTTCAAATGAAACTGAAATTATGAGCTTCATATTAGGTGGATGTGGAAAAATGGAGCAATTCCCTCTGCCTGTTGGCTTTGGTGGCCCTTATGTCAGAGTAAATAATTTAAACGTTCAGTAGGAGGTGGAATAGATGATAAAGGAAAAATATATAACCAATATAAAAGAAATATCTTTAAATGTAAGTCAAAGTAGAATTGATTCAGTGAGAAACAAAAATATAGAGAAAACTGGTCTTAGAGTATATGACAATGGCTATATCGGGTATGCTGGTGCAATAGGAAATTATGATGAATCGGATCTAGTGAATAAAGCAATAGCCACTTTGGATAATAGAATATCGTATGATTTTGAAATTGAAGGCAATAAAAAAATACACGAAGATTACACATCAGAAATAATTGATGAAAATAAAATGGTAGATGAATTAGAAAGCCTCTTAAGTGTTCTTAGAGAAGAACAGTCTGATTTCTATTTCTCCCATAAATTCAATCTGACTGATTACAGCGTAAAATTAATCAATGAAAAAGGTCTCGATTTATATTATAAAGACAAATATATCTCGCTAGGCTTGATATTCAAAGAAAAATCATCGTTGAATATCATGGATGGATTTGTAGGTTTTGAAGGGAGAAAATACGATAGAACTTTAGCATTAAAAGATATAAATCACACATTAAATGCATATAAAAATAAAGTGGAGTTGCCAAATAAAAAAACTCTGCCAGTTGTATTTGACACTACTGAACCCCTGCCATTCATAAAATTTATACACGATCTAGATGGCAACAATTTTGGCAGCAATAGCTCGCTATTAAGCGGAAAAAGAGGGATTAAAGTATTCAATGACAATTTTACACTTTACCAAAATAACAATCCTAATTATATGCCAGTCCCTTTCTTCGATGCAGAAGGAGTTGTCAACAAAGACTACAATTACTCATTAATAGAAAACGGTGTAGTATTATCGCCATATACAAACAAGAAAATAGCGAGGAAATACAATCTTCCATTAACAGGCTCTGCAACTTGCGAATACGATGGAGTCCCAACCCTAGGTATACCAGAGTTTAGAATTAGAGAATCTGAAAAGACAGCCAAAGAGCTTCTAGCAGGCGAGATGGGTATTTTTGTCTTAATGACCTCCGGCGGTGATTTTACTCCAGAAGGAAATTTCGCAGCACCTGTCCAGCTAGGATTTTTATTTGACGGTGAAAAATTCATAGGCAGGCTTCCAGAATTAAATATCTCTTCAAATGTATTTGAAATGTTTGGCAGTTCTTTTAGAGGGGTTAGTAAAAACAATACAAGCCCACTATCAACTAGCAAGTATCTGATAATGGATATGAATGTAAGCAAAATATGAGAAAAAGAGCCTTAGAAAAATCTAAGGCCCTTTTTAATTCCCATATATAAAATCAATTTGATTTCTATCGTTATAAAGAGTTCTAATACCTAAATTAAGTGCAGAAAAAGTAGCCAAACACACGACAGTAGCTATAGCTATCATTATTGCAATTTGATAAAGAATCGCAGTAGTAGGTGGAGTGCCTGATAGAATCTGGCCTGTCATCATGCCCGGTAGTGAAATTATTCCCATCCCGACCATGTTGTTTAAAGTAGGCAATAAAGCTGTTTCTAAGGCATTTTGTGAAAATGGCAATAGAATTTTTCTTGGTTTTACTCCTAAATTTAGAAGTGTCTCCACTCTCTTTCTCTGGGAACTAAAGTTGTCCTTAAAGCTCTTTAAACCCAAATTTACTCCAGTCATCGCATTTCCCATTATCATCCCAGATAGAGGAATAGTATACTGAGGGTTAAAAAAGTCAACTCTCACAACCACTATTACAAAAAATGCCAAGATAATTAGCCCTGATCCAGCTAGCGATAATGCTACTGCCCATTTAAACGACTTGTTGAGCCATTTGTTCTTCGACAATGCCCTATGGATAGCAAACAATGTCATAGCTAACAAATATGCGCTGGTAAACAGCGGACTTGGATTTTCAAATATATAAGTCAAAACAAAACCCGCTAGTGTCAATTGTACAGTCATTCGCAAACTTGCGACAACTAAAAGCCTTGTTTGATTTACATTTGCCTTCTTCATGATCGCTAAAACTACAATCAACAATAGATATATCAGCGAAAACTGAAAGATACTTAATTTAACTATACCAGCATTTGTCATATTGTTTTACTCCCTTCTATATCTATTATTACTTCGGCAAATTCATCAGAGAGACTTTTGTCGTGGCTTACTACAATAACAGTCATATCTTTAGTTTTAGCAAGCTTTATGATTTCCCTTAATAAAGATTTTGCATTATTTGCATCCAATGCACTAGTTGGCTCATCAAGCATAATCACCTTAGGCAAAAACGACAAAAATATGGAAGTATAAAGCCTTTGAGCTTCTCCACCAGAAAGAATGCTCGTCTGAGTTTCAAGTGGAAAATCAAGCTGGCATATTGAAAGAAAATATTTAATCTCTTCTTCGTTTGGCATATTCATTTCTCTATATGAATAAAATCTGTTGAAGTTATCTTTTATACTTCCATCAAACAAATATACCGACTGCCCCACTAATAGTACTTCTTGCCTGAGTTTTAACGTGTCTATTTCATCTATATTTTTTCCTTCGTAAAAAATAGCACCCGAACTAGGTGATAAAGTAGCATTGAATAGCTTTAACAATGTGCTTTTACCGCTACCTGAACTTCCAACAAGAAAAACTACTTTCCCTTTTTCAATAGAAATATCTGGGTATCTTATAAAGTCTTCAAAAACTAAGTCTTTTGTTCTAATTATATCCATATCCCTCTCCTATAGCTTTATTTAAGTAAATTCAATGATATCAGAATAAAGGAGATTATTCAATTAATTTGAGTTGGCGCACAACAAATTCTAAAGAAAGTTGGTTATTGTTATGCCTCAAATTATATCCTTATACTTCTAAAGAATACTTGTATGCTGTTTCAACTGGGTTCTCAAAATACCCTTCTACTTTGCTGATAATTTTATATCCAAAATCTTCAAATACCCTTTGCATTTTTATATTTGATTCTCTCGTTTCAGCTTTAAATATATGCATATCATCTTTTATAGATTCATCTATGATATGTTGCATCAATAAATGTGCGTATCCATTGTTCCTATGGTCTGGATGAGTTCCTATTGTCATGATCTTTATGTAGTCATTTTCACCTTTCCAGTTATATATCGCAATACACGCTTTTAACTTATCATTTTCTTTTACTGCATAAACAAAGGTTCTCTCATCTTCAAATAATTCCTTCCATATTTCTCGATCTATGTTATCTTCTGGAAAATATATTTTCAATGCCTCCAAAAAACAATCTAAATCCTCTAAATTAAGTCTAACTATGTCTTTCATAGCACCCTCCCAAAAACCCTCCCAAAATATTCATATTATTTTTGAAATAAATATAGAAAATGCATATATTTATCAAATAGTACTTATTTACTTGATAGTATCATATACTTTACCTGTTTACAATTAATTGGTGATTTCCATTCTATTAATATTTCTGTAAGAGAACCTAAAAAAGAGCAACCCTTTTTAGGCTACTCTTTATACAAATCTAAATTTAATAAAATAATTCTCGGTTTACTATCCTAATATTGTTATCAGCATCTTTTTCAAAAGTAAATAATTCTGTAATTCTATTAACACCTGGCTCAAGTGTACCTATTGAAATAAAATCTTCACTAAACTCCAATATATGAGTAACTGGTACAATTAATAAATCATTTTCACTCTTTTTATTAGAAAAATCTATTTCTTCTAACCGACTATCAATGATTTTAACATAATAAGTTTGATATTTGGGATCATCTTTTTCTACATCAATTTTAAGCTTCTCACCAACTAGTGTAAATGATACAATTAAAATGTACGAAAAGTGGAAAATAATTATGTACAAGAAATATCCTAAGAGACTTCAGAATCCTTCATAGAATTATTATCTAAATACTGTAGTTTAGATTGAATCCTGTATGATGGACCTTTTATAGATATTATATGGCTATGATGAAGAAGTCTATCTAAAATGGCATTAGCAATAGTTGGAGATCCAAATATATCTGGCCATTTTGAAAAATTAGAGTTTGTAGTGATTATTGTACAGTGC
>JAHDQA010000005.1 GCA_018434075.1 Tissierellaceae bacterium | reverse complement strand
TTAATTTGATTCAATACATCTTTTCGCATAATATCTCTCCTGTCAGTTAAGCTTTTTAGAAATATTATACAAGAAAAAATGTATAAATTTGTGCATTTTGAGATTCTAATTTTTCTACATTATCAGTTTATCATTTACAAAAGTTAGGAAAGGACAAATAGTTGGAATTATTGGGCATTCTGGGGCAGGTAAGAGTACGTTACTAAGATGTATAAATTTATTGGAAGTACCAACAAATGGAAGAGTGATAGTAAATGGCGATGATCTTACAACTTTGACTAAAAAAGAACTGATGCAAAAAAGAAAAAAGATGGGTATGATATTCCAGCATTTTAATTTAATGACTCAAAGAAATGTGTTAAAAAATGTGTTATATCCGCTTAAAGACTCAAAATCGAATAAAGAGAATAGAAAACAAAGAGCTCTAGAATTACTGAGAATGGTTGACTTAGAAGAAAAGGCTTATTCCTATCCCAATGAATTAAGTGGGGGACAAAAGCAAAGAGTTGCTATTGCACGAGCATTAGCAAATGATCCTGATATTCTACTTTGCGACGAGATCACATCTGCCCTTGATCCACAATCAACTAAGTCAATACTATCCTTGTTAAAGAAATTAAGAGATCAATTAGATTTAACTATAGTTTTAATAACGCATGAAATGGATGTGGTTAAGGAAATATGTGATTATGTTGTTGTTCTAGACAATGGAGAAATTGTTGAACAAAACAACATAATAGATATTTTTAAAAATCCAAAACATGAAAAGACAAAAGAACTAATAAATAGCACAACAAATTTCAATAAATTTGATGAACTATTAAAAGAAAACATGAATTTTTTTGGTGATTTAAACAATGGAAAAATTGCAAAAGTTAAATACGTAGGGGAAACAGTCAAAGAAGCAATTTTATCTGAAACATCAAGGAAATATAACGTAGATATTTCAGTGCTATTTGGAAATTTAGATTTAATTAAAAATGTACCATTTGGCGAGCTGATCGTAAAATTTAATGGTACTAGCAATGATATAAACGAAGCCATTAAATATTTTATTAATAACAATATTGAGGTAGAAATTATTAAAGGAGAGTGTTAATTATGAAAAAAATTAGTTTGCTTTTAGTACTTATATTATCACTGGGAGTATTGACAGCGTGTGGCAATGAAGTATCCAATGTAGATTCGGATGAATTTAATGTTGTTAAAGTTGGTATAGTTGGAGAAGAATCTGTTATGTGGGGACCTATAAATGACATATTGGAAAAGGATAAAATTAGAGTGGAACTTGTTAAATTTTCTGACTACAACTTGCCTAATCAAGCATTAGCAGATGGCGAAATAGATCTCAATGCCTTTCAACATAAAGCATTTTTAAATAGTGAGATCGAAGCGAAAGGTTATGATATTGTTGCAATTGGAGATACATTGATTGCTCCATTAAATATTTATTCAAAGAATATAAAAAGCTTAGATGAAATAAAAAAGAATGATAAAATCGCAATCCCAAATGATGTAACGAATGGAGGGAGAGCTTTAAAAGTGCTAGAGGAAGTTGGCTTGATAAAAGTTAAAGAAGAAGCATCATATACTCCGAGCATTGAAGATATAACAGAAAACAATTTGAATTTAGAAATCATACAAGTTGATGCAGCTCAGTTACCAGCATTATTGCCAGATGTTACTGCTGCTGTAATCAATGGTAATTATGCCCATGACTATGGACTAGATCCCGATAAGGACGCTATCTATGTTCAAACTATCGAAAGCATAAAAAAAGACAACCCATATATAAATTGTATAGTTGCCAGAACAGAAGATAAAGATAATTTGATATACCAAAAAATAGTTCAGGCATATCAGACTGAAGAAGTAGCAAAAGTTGTAGAAGAATCATATGGTGATTTGTATTTGCCTGCATGGAATATTAAATAGATAGTAGGTGGATAAATATGGAGCTAATTTATAAATTATTCCCAAACGTTGTCGAAAAGAGCAACGAATTCATTCAAAGCATCTATCAAACTTTATATATGGTAGGAATTTCATTTTCAATCTCTTTTATTATTGGCTTAGCATTGGGCATTGTTTTAGTAGCAACAAGAAAAAATGGAATAATGCAAAATAGATTCATCTATTTTGCATTAGATAAAATAGTTAACATATTTAGGGTTGTTCCATTCATTATATTACTTGCAGCACTTATACCACTTACTCGTTTAATAGTCGGTAGTGCAATTGGCACTAAAGGCGCGATAGTGCCTTTAGTGTTTGGAACAGTGCCTTTTTTTGCAAGGCAAGTTGAAGCATCACTGCTTGAAATGGACAATGGAATCATCGAAGCTGCTCAATCTATGGGAAACACAGGCATAGAAATTATTTTCAGAGTATACCTTGTTGAGTGCATACCAAGCCTTGTAAGAGCAAGTACTATTACAATAATCAGTTTAGTCGGTCTTACTGCGATGGCAGGTGCTGTTGGAGCTGGAGGTCTTGGTGATTTCGCAATAAGGTATGGGCACATGAGAAATCAAATTGATGCAACTTATGCTACAATGATTGTAATGATTATGTTTGTAATATTAATACAGTGGATTGGGAATTACATTATTAAAAAAACAAGCCACTAATATAATCTTTAAAAACCATACCCAATCTTTTCATGCCCTGTTCAATTGTGGACTCATCATTTGATGAATAATTAAGTCTAATAAAATTTTGATGCTCTGATGGATTAGTATAGAAAATGGACCCTGGAACATATGATACCTTGTATTTTTGTGAGGATGTTTTTAACAATGTTTTTGTATCTATTTCTTTAGGTAGACCTAACCAAATAAATAGTCCACCTTCGGGCCGAATAAATTCTATATTATCAGGGAAAAACTGCTCTATACATTCAATCATTTTATTTAGCCTATTTAGATATAGCGGGAAAATTTCATTCATATGTGATTTATAAAATCCACTTTCTAGGAACTCTGAGCATATTCCTTGGGATAAAAGACTTGTATTTGTGTCTGCTCCACTTTTGGCTAAAACTAATTTATTAATTATTTCTTTATTTGCAATGATTACACCAACTCTAAGTCCTGGTGCTAGTATCTTTGAAAAACTGCTTAGATATATAACATTTTCATTTTTGTCATGAGATTTAATTGGCATTATATGTTCTCCAATAAATCTCAGGTCATAGTATGGATCGTCTTCTAAAACAATAGTTCCGTATTTAACAACTAATTTGCAAATAGCTTTTCTTTTTTCTTCAGAAAGAGTAATACCGGTAGGATTTTGAAAAGTTGGAATTATGTATAATAATTTTGGAGCATATTTTTTCAATTTAACTTCTAAATCGTTTGTATCAATTCCATCATTATCCATTTTAACAGGAATTACAGTTGCACCATATTTTTTAAATACCGGTAGAGCTGCGAAGAATGTTGGAGATTCGACTAGTACTTTGTCACCCTCTTGAAGAAGCACTTGTGATACAAGCTCTATCCCTTGAGTTGCTCCTGTAGTTATTAAAACATTATCTAAATTTGCATTTATATTTCTGCTCTTTGCAATATGTTCGATGAAATTTTTTCTCAAAGGCACATATCCTTCTTGAAGCCCATAAGATAGCATGCTTACAGGGTTTTCAACAAGAAGCTTTTTTGTAGCATTTATTATAAATTCTGTTGGATATGCTTCTTTTGAAGGGCTTCCTAAGCTAAATGAAATAATATCTCTGTCAGATGATAATTTCATGATTTCATTTAATGGATCTTCAGGTATTTTTTGGATTCTATCTGCAAATTTTACCACAATATCACCTCTATGTTAAATATACTTAATATTATATAAATTCTATATTTTAATACAAATCTTGTCAATCCTATTGGGGTTATGTATAAAAGCGCTAAAATTATTTTGTATTTACAATATTATGATGATTAAATGCTTTATTAATGGTAATATATAATTATAATATAATAAAAATATGGGGGACTAAATGAAAAACAAACAGATTCAGTCTAACTTATTATTGCTTGTAACAGCAGCAATTTGGGGATTAGCATTTGTTGCACAAAGGGTGGGAATGGATTACATTGGACCATTCACTTTCAATGCAGTAAGATTTCTATTAGGCAGTATTTCATTGATACCAGTAATAAGGATTTTTTATACCGATAAGAACGATAGAAAAATTGATAGGACAGTTTTAAAGTACGGGATTATTGCTGGCAGTGTTCTATTTGCTGGATCAAGTCTTCAACAAATTGGTTTGATTTATACTACAGCCGCAAAAGCAGGATTTATTACAAGCTTATACATAATTTTAGTTCCTATTATAAGCATTTTTATTGGACAAAAGACAAGTAAAAACATATGGATAGGAGCAGTTATTGCTGTTATTGGACTATACTTATTAAGCGTAAAAGAGGATTTATCAATTGGTTTTGGAGATTTACTACAATTAATTGGCGCATTTTTCTGGGCTACGCATATAATATTGATTGGAGAATTTTCAAGTAAAGTAAATCCATTGAGGCTATCTCAAATACAATTTGCAACATGTTCTTTATTTGCATTTATATCAGCACTGATATTTGAGAATATCGAGGTTACTTCGATAATAAAAGCTTATGCACCAATACTCTATGGTGGACTTCTATCTGTAGGCGTAGCATATACTCTGCAAGTTGTCGCTCAAAAAAATGCAAAAGCAGGACCAGCAGCAATTTCTATGAGCATGGAGGCTGTATTTGCAGCCATTGGGGGTATTTTATTTCTAAATGAAAGTTTAGATATAAGAGGTTATATTGGATGTGGATTGATGTTGATTGGGATGATTGTTTCTCAATTAGATGCATTCAAAACAAGTACAACACAATGAAATATAAAATAATGCACGTTTGAACTTGACATACTATTTTATAGAAAGTAAGATATATTAAAGGAGGCGATGTTATGGAATTTAATCTAAGCAATATATTGTTAGCTGGGATTGGAAGTTTAGCCTTTACTTATGAAAAAGCTACAGAGATTATTGATGAACTTGTTAAAAAAGGCGAGTTGACTGTGAAGCAAGGCAAGGAACTTAATGAAGAGCTAAAAAGAAAAATGGCAAAGAACTTTACTAAGGACAATTTATTGACAAAAGAAGATATTAAACAAATAATTGCCGAACTTGATTTAGCCACAAAAGAAGATATTGAAGAAATCAAAAGAAGACTTGAAAAGCTAGAAGACAAATAATAGAATACCCTGCATATTGCAGGGTATTCTTCAAATGCAGGTGATAAAATGGATAACACAAAAACAACTTCAAGGCTTAGAGAAATTATTTCAGTTTTTGTCAAACATGGTTTAAACAATGGAATTCAGGGCTTTACTGATCCATATGAGTTGAGAAAAGCATTTGAAGAACTAGGACCAACATTTGTAAAAATTGGTCAAATATTATCCACGCGACCAGATTTAATTCCTAGTATGTATATTGAAGAATTTAATAAGTTACAAGACAACGTAAAGCCTGAGGAGTTTAGTGAGTTAAGATCTTCCATTGAAGAAGAGCTTAATGTGAACTTGGAAGATATTTTCATTCAAATTTCTGAAATTCCTTTGGCTTCTGCATCAATGGCACAGGTACATCTGGCTTTACTTTTAACCGGAGAGGAAGTTGCTGTAAAAATTCAGAGGCCTGGTATTAAAGAAAAAATGCTTGGAGATATATATATTTTAAAGAAAATATCAAAATTTATAAGAAGAGTTATTCCTGAAGATTTGGTAGATATTGACAATGTAATTGATGAACTTGAAAAAAGTGCTATAAATGAGTTGAATTTTCTGATAGAAGCGGAAAATATGGAAAAATTTAGAAACTACAACAAAGATGTAAAATATATATATTGTCCTGAAGTTTACAAAGATTATTCAACTGAGAAAATATTGACAATGGGATATGTAAAAGGAATTAAAATATCAGATATAACTACTATAGATTTAGAAGGATACGACTTAAATGACATAGCAGTAAAGCTAGTACAAAATTTCATGAAACAAGTACTAGAAGATGGATTTTTTCATGGAGATCCTCATCCTGGCAATTTAATGATATATAAAAACAAGATAGCATATCTTGACTTTGGAATAATGGGGGTTTTAAATAATAGCCTTCGAAGAAAATTCAATGCTCTAATAACAGCTATTGCGTTGAAAGATTTGGATAAAATGACAGATTCTGTTATAAGAATAGGTGATTTTAATCCTAATATAGACAGATTAATTTTAAAGAAAGATATTTCAGTTATATATGATAGGTATATTGAAAGCTCGCTTGAAGAAATAGAGCTATCTCAAATAATGGAAGAAATATTTAATGTAGCTAAGAAAAATCATATTAAAATGCCAAAAGATATGGTAGTATTATCCAAAAGTTTGTTGACTATTGAAGGACTTGTATCTATATTAGATCCTACTATAACAATGATGGATATTGTGATTCCTTACGTGCAATCTAGATTGATGGATAGTGATAATTTAAAGAAAGAATTTAAGGAAAATTTAATGGAAAGCTATTTTGCCTATAAAGCAGGTTTGAAGATACCTGTATCTTTACACAAACTAATTGAAAAGATAAATAATGATGACACTAAGCTAGGTTTAAATGTTAAAGATCTTGATGAAATAATGAGTGAAACAAATAGGATGGTGAATCGGGTTGTTTTCGCTATCATTGTTTCTGCCATAATACTTAGTTCTTCACTAATACTACATCGAAATATAGGACCTAAGATTATGGACATATCAGTATTAGGATTAGGCGGTTATTTTTTTGCGGGTATTCTAGGATTTTGGCTTTTGATTTCTATTTTAAAATCTGGGAGAATGTGACAATGGAGAAGAAGAAAATAATATCTATTATATTTTTATCAATAACAGTTATAGCATGGGGAATATCTTTTTTGAGTATAAAAATATCCCTTACGGCTTTCCCGCCAGTTAGCTTGGCATTTTACAGGTTCTTGATTGCAGGAATCATTCAATTTGCAATTATGAAGAAGATTGGTATAAATGAAAAAATAGAAAAGAAAGATGTACCATTGCTGATCATAGCAGGGTTAGCAGGTATAACTATTTACTATATTTTAGAGAACAATGGTTTGATGAGGATAAGTGCAAATGATGCATCAATTATAGTTGCAATGTTGCCAGTTTTCACAGCTATAATAGAAAAATTTGTTCTAAAGAAAAGGATGAACTTGATTACCTTATCCGGAATAATATTATCCATAGTTGGCGTATATTTAGTAATTGGAGCGAAGCTAGAAGGGGGCAGCTTAATTGGCTATTTTTTAATGTTTCTATCTGCTATCTCTTTTGCGATTTATTTGGTAGTAACAAAGCCGCTATTTCAAAAATACTCTGATATAACAATTGCATTCTACCAAAGTATTATTGGATGTATAGGTTTTATTCCATTTCTATTTTTTGAGGATGTAAAATGGGAAATTATTGATTTAAATCTGTTGGCGAATTTTTTATTTTTAGCAGTTGTATGTTCTGCTTTAGCAAACTATATTTACTTATATGCTCTTAATAATACATCTGTCTCCGTATCTGCTATTTTTTTAAACTTAATTCCTGTAGTAACTTTTATCAGTAGTTATTTAATATATGGCGAAAAGTTAAGTGGCATTCAATTATTAGGAGCTTTAATTGTAATCGCATCTGTAACAATGGTAACAAATTCAGAATCTAGTTGACGTTAAAATAATTACTTACAAATGATTTTTTTCTTAAAGCCCAATTGTGAATTCTGTTTAAATTGCTAGTGACAATTTCTGACAGTGAACAGTATTTGTCCACAAAACATACAATATATGACTCTCTATACTTTGGGGCTTTTAACGTCAATGGCCACATGTGTTTTACTATTATATCTTTTTCTATATCGTTTAATTGAAAATTATTTTCAGCATTTTTTAAAGCTATATGTGGGTGTGCGAAGCCATGAAGTTTATCTAGTGGTTCGTGATCATGCCAATCATACAAGAAAAAATCATGTAAAAGACCAGCTCTGGCACATGAAATATAGTCTAGATTCAATTTTTTACTTATCAAGAAACTCTTATAGGAAACGTTTAAAAAATGATTGAATGTTGTTATATCACCATGTTGAATGTAATTGTTCATAGATTTTACTAAATGATGATCTACAATTTCACTAATTGAGTCAACATATTTAAAATAATCTTCATCAACATTGATTAATTTTAAAGCATTTATTAGATTCATATTAATTCTCCTCATGAATATTATGTTCAGTAATATTTTAATCTTATTGGCTAATAAATGCAATACTGCATATATTGAATCTAATAAATAATCTATGAACTCAAAAAGAACACTGCTTTTAGCAGTGCCCTTTTTACTTAGCTCCCATACCACCATCAACTCTGTATATTCCACCTGTTAAAAATGAAGCTTTATCAGATGCTAAGAATATAATCATATTTGCAATATCTTCATTAGTAGCATATCGGCCAAGAGGTATATTTTTTTCGAATTCCTTCTTTGCCAATTCACCTTTGCCACCAGTAATTGCATCTTCTATTGATCTCATCATTCTATTATCTACAGGAGAAGGTGCAACAGCGTTAACTCTTATACCAAATTGAGCAACTTCTAGTGCTGCTGTTTTAGTTAATCCTACAACTGCATGCTTACTTGCTGTATATGCAGAAAGACCAGGTGAACCCATTAAGCCAGCTACTGAAGCTGTGTTGACAATTACTCCTGACTTTCTAGGGATCATATGTTTAAGAACATATTTCATACCATTAAATATTCCTTCTACATTTATTCCAATGACTTTTCTAAAGTCTTCCAATGGTGTGTCAACAATTGGTGTGAC
The DNA here is from genome assembly GCA_018434075.1 of Tissierellaceae bacterium. Classification (GTDB taxonomy): domain Bacteria; phylum Bacillota; class Clostridia; order Tissierellales; family Tissierellaceae; genus Soehngenia. Next base: position 3,584 of record JAHDQA010000005.1, on the reverse strand, counting down.
TTTGCTTTCATAGCCAGCATTGTTTATTAGTATGTCTATCTGCCCAAAAGCCTCAATAGTTTTGTCAACATAATTTTTAACATCTTCTTCTTTTGAAACATCTGAAGGTACGGTTATGAAAGTTCCTTCTTTTAAATTTAAATCTTTTGCCAATTTGTCTAATTTTTCTTGGCTGGTTCCAACAAGAGTAAGTTTTGCGCCTTTTTCACTTAATTGTTTTACTACTGCACTACCAATTCCGCCACTAGCACCTGTAACTATAGCAACTTTACCATCAAACATATTTACACCTCCATAGATATTTATTCAATTTTAATATACCCAAAAGAAACTGTGTTAAGCTTTTATCAAAAAATATAATGATTTTTGTCTTCCATATACCATATAACGTATTGATAAAATTTGCCAAATACGTTACTATTATAAATAAGTCAATAACATGCGAGGGATAGTATGAACTATAGAGAGATCTTCTTTAATTACTTTTTGTATTTTATTATTTACTCTATGCTTGGATGGGTAGCAGAGGTTTTATTTCATTTATATACTGAAAAAAAATTAATCAATCGCGGATTTTTAAATGGACCATGGTGCCCTATATATGGGACAGGTGCAATTAGTATGATAATCATACTAAATAGATTACCTCAAAATCCAATTTTGCTTTTCTTTGCTGGAGCAATATTGGCTTCATTAATTGAACTTATTACTGGAATGATTTTAGAAAAAGTATTCGGAAATAGATGGTGGGATTACAGCGATGATAGATTCAATATAAAAGGTTATATATCACTTAAGTTTTCAATACTTTGGGGGATTGCTACTATTATATTAATAGAGTTTATACAACCTATTATCGAATTACTTTTATCCAAATTTAGCTTACCATCATTGGTAGTAATTCACAATATAGTGCTAATTGCGTTTGTTGTAGATGTAACGTTAACTATTAGTTCTTTGATAGAATTAAAGAATATTCTTATCGAATTAAAAAAGATAGCTAGTGAATTAAATTTACAAAAGATCCAAGATGAATTGTTAAATAGCAGGATTTCTAATTTGGCTACACGTGTAAAAAACAGGCAAATATATCTTATGAAAATTTATCCTCAATTAACAAAAGATAAACTTGAAACGCTAATTGATCAAATTGTTGATATAAAGCAAAAAATATACGAAAAAATTGATGAACAAAAGAACAACCCTAAATAAAAAGGGTTGTTTTAAATTACTTACTTGCCTTTATTTTTTGCTATACCAGATTTCATCTGCTACACTCGCCCAATTATCAGCTATGCTAGAACACTTGTTAAATAGTTCTTCTGGCTTTTCTTTATCAATTGGTTGAGTAGAAACAGCACCGCTTTCATTAACAATTTCTACTATATAATTAGGATTGTCAAGAATAGGGCATGGTCTTAAATGATTTTCGTTGAATGGCTGTCTTTTTTGATAAGCTTTAAATATCTTACTATTTAGAGCTTCAATTAAAGATACATCTTTTATATTTGTATCTGAGTAATGAACAAAGGCACAAGGCTCTACATCTCCATGTGCATTAATATGAAAATATTGTCTTCCTCCTGCTATGCATCCATTTACATATTCACCATCATTCCAAAAATCCATCAAGAATATGGGCTTTTTATGTCTAAGAGAATGAACTTCACTATACATATAAGCCCTTTCATCCGGCCTCACACAAAGGTCTAAGTTGGCATCTTTGCCTATTGGCATATATGTGAATAACCATACGAAAAAAGCTCCTTTATCAACTAAAAAATCAATGAATTCCTCGGAAACAATGTCCTTATAATTATAATGGTGATAACACATTGATGTACCAAAGATAACTCCTGCTTCTCTCAAGTTGTCCATTCCTTGAAGTACCTTTTTGTAAGTACCATTTCCTCTTCTAAAGTCTGTTTCTTTTTCAAAACCTTCAATTGAAATACCTGGAGCAAAATTACCAACTTCGGATATTTTTTTAGCTATTTCCTTTGTGATTAATGTACCATTAGTAAAACAAGTAAAATAGCAATCTTGATGTTCCTCACATAATCTGAGGATTTCATCTATTTTAATGAAAGGTTCTCCTCCTGAAAACAAGTATACATAAATTCCCAGTTCTTTTCCTTCATTTATAATTCTATTCATGGTTTCATATTCAAGATCATCTTTTTGACTATAGCTTGCTGCCCAGCATCCAGTACATTTTAAATTACATCTAGAGGTTGGGTCCATTAATATAGACCATGGTATTGATATTTGAAGCTCTGATTTTTTTTCATTTCTCAATTGAGTCCCATATATGTTTGAATTAATTAAAAAATTATTGATAAATTTTTTTTGACAATTCAAATCAGTATGTTCAAAAAATCTATCTGTCAATTGTTTCCAATTACTTTCCTCATTGCTTAATTCATTTTTTAACGTGTATAAAACTTTAATATCTCTTGGATTTGTCAAGAATTTTTCACTTAAATTTAAAATCTTGTTAAGATTTTCTTTAGGATTTTTGTCTATGTAATTTAGGACTTGATTTACAGCGATGTTTGATGCAAATTGTTTAAAAGAAGTCATTTTAACGCCTCCTGTATTAAATATCTTTATTTAGTTATATACACATAATTATCAAAATTTAATCATTTTTATGTAAAATAATCTTATAAATATTTTCTTTAGGGTTTTTGTCTATGTAATTTAGGACTTGATTTACAGCGATGTTTGATGCAAATTGTTTAAAAGAAGTCATTTTAGCGCCTCCTGTATTAAATATCTTTATTTAGTTATATACACATAATTATCATAATTTAATCATATTTATGTAAATATATACAAATAATAATGAAAAGATAATAATGAAAAGAGCCTATGGCTCTTTTCATTATTCAATATCTACTTTTATTTTATTCTCTTTTATTTCTTCTTTAGGAACAGTTATTTTCAATACTCCATCTTCTAGTTTTGCTTTTAATCCTTCATTTTTAGCATCAGCTAAATATATAGCTCTAGACATTGAGCTGAAATATCTTTCTTTATGAATATAATTTTTGTCTTTTTCTTCTTTGCTTTCATCTTTTGTTACAGATATTTCTAATCTACCATCAACCATTTCTACATTGATATCTTTTTTATCTACACCTGGTAACTCTGCTTCTATAAGATATTCATTTCCGTTATCAACAACATCTAACTTGAAGGTGTCATTTTCAAGGCTTCTCTTAAATGGCCAATCACTTGTGAAAAAGTCATCTAGCATATTGTAGAATTCATCAATTCCTGAACTTCTTGTAGATAAATCTCTTCTTCTGTTGAAAGGAATTAAGCCAGCCATATTAACAACCTCCTTTATAAATTTTATTTTATTAGCACTCTCACTCCCTGAGTGCTAATTATTATATATCACATTACAATAAATATGTCAATATTTTTTTGCAAAAAATGTCAATAGTCAGTGAAAATGTCATGTAAAAGTATAAAGTTTTATTCAATGAAAATGTCACTATTAGAATTTGAAAATATATTTACACTGTTTTATTGGAAAAAGGCTTTTAATTCATTTTAAGAGATGTTTTACCTAT
>JAHDQA010000035.1 GCA_018434075.1 Tissierellaceae bacterium | reverse complement strand
TTAAATTTATTCTGATAAAATGTCAGTATGAGAGAGGAGATATTTAATATGACTCAAAAAGAAATATCTAGACTTAGAGTCATCAATCAAACTATTGATAGAATATTAACCATTCGTGAAGCTGCTGAGCTTTTAAACCTAGAATAAAACTTTATACTTTATATATGACATTTTCACTGACTATTGACACACCAAAAATAAAAAAAATCATTCCCATCTATTTAAATATTTTCGCAGTTGATCCTTGTCCTCTTTCTCCAAATCAGATTCTCCAGCTAGTGATTCTAAATGATGAGTAAATTCATGTAATAGAGTTTCTTTTAACTTATCTCGAATAAATTCATTAGTACAATTTGGATAAACTTTCTCAAAGGAACCGTAGTATATTCTAATGTGTCTTCCAGTAATGCTTCTATGGTATTCTCCTAAAACATAAAGAGGGTATTCTTTCTTGTTCATCTTATGAAACTTAAATTCAGGCAACAGTACTATTCCCTCATTTAGGTCTTTAAAGAATTCCTTTGGGATTTCTAAAGATATCTCATCAAGAATATCATTTACCTCTTCAATGCTTGGAAAACCTGCCATATTTTCTTCCTCACTTATGTATTAATAATTATACTAAATTTAATACTAAACTTTAGATTTATCAAAGGGCATTCAATGAATAACTTTGAATGCCCAAAACCCAAATATCATTTTAAATTAGATCCACTTGATCCTAATACATTCTTAATTTTATGTTGAACCATTCCTTTTATTGCTTCTCTAGCATGTCCTAAATACTTTCTTGGATCAAATTCTGAAGGATTCTCATATAAAAATTTTCTTATAGCTGCAGTCATAGCAAGTCTTAAATCAGTATCTATGTTAATTTTAGCTACATTCATGCTTGCTGCTTTTCTTAACATTTCTTCAGGTACTCCTTGAGCACCTGGGATGTTTCCACCATACTTGTTGCAAAGCTCAACGAACTCAGGAAGAACTGTCGATGCTCCGTGAAGAACTAGTGGAGTATTAGGCAATTTCTTGCCGATAATTTCCAATCTTTCAAAATCCAATTTTGGTTCCCCTTTGAATTTATAGGCACCATGACTTGTGCCAATAGCTACAGCAAGGGAATCTACTCCTGTTCTTTCAACAAATTCAACTGCTTCATCTGGATCAGTGTAAGTGGCATCTTCTTTTTTAACATTTACAGCATCTTCAACACCTGCTAATCTACCTAATTCAGCTTCTACTACTACTCCATGAGCATGTGCATAGTCAACTACTTCTTTAGTTATTCTTACGTTTTCTTCAAAAGGATAATGTGAAGCATCTATCATAACTGAAGTAAATCCATCTGCAATACATTGCTTAACGATTTCAAAATTTTCTCCATGATCTAGATGTAAAACAATATCTAATCCGCTGTCTTCTACGGCTGCTTCAACTAATTTCCTTAGATAAATAGAGTTTGCGTATTTTCTAGCTCCTGCAGAAACTTGTAATATTATTGCAGACTGTTCTTCTTTTGCAGCTTCTACAATGCCTTGTATAATCTCCATGTTGTTAACATTAAAAGCTCCAATAGCATAACCTCCTGCTTGAGCTTTCTTAAACATTTCAGTCGATGTTACTAATGCCATATTCTTCACTCCTTTAATTTAATTATTTTTATTATACCCAATAAATCTAGTAAAAATACAATTTACTATTATTATAGTATCACATTAAAAATATATTGCCACAATAGATTCGCAAAATTAATTTATAAATAATATTGCCACTCCTAAAACAGATATGATCGCACCTATTATTTCCCTTGAAGAAATTTTTTCATTAAATATTCTCTTTGAAAAGGGAATTATGGTTATCGGAGTAATAGACGTGATAGTTGAAGAAATTCCTGCAGTAATATATTTCAAAGATACTAGTGATAGACTAACTCCAATAAATGGCCCAAAGAATGCTCCCAATGCAGTATATCTAATTGCCTGCTTATCTTTAAAAGCATTTTTTAATTGAATAAATCCTCCGCTGAATATCGCAAATATTATAAAACTGAGAAATCCTCCAATTATTCTAATTTGAGTAGCTGCAAAAACATTTAAGCCTTCTATTCCTACTTTACTTAGTATAAGCCCAAAGGCTTGACCAAATGCACCAATAAAAGCAAATAATAACCCTTTAATTGAATACTTTACTTTCATTTTTTCATCATTTACATCTTTACTAAGTATCACAATTGATATTCCTAATAATGTAAGCATCATCCCAAAAAAATCCTTTATAGATATGTATTCACCAAAGAGAATATACTCAAGTAATGCTGTCAACGGTGGGCTTGTTGCCATCATAAGCATTGAAACCCTGACGCCTATCTCAATATAAGCTTTCAGCATGAAAAAATCTCCTATGAAAAATCCTACAAAACCTGACAACATTAAATATACCCAATTTTTAAGGCTTGCATCAATAGGTAAAATAATACCACGAGTTATTAAAGTTGCTATACTCAAAAAAGCAAAGCCAAAGATCAATTTTAAAAAATTAGTACTAAAACTGCCAATTCTAGGAGATGATTTCCCTAGAAAAATACCTACTAAAGTCCAGCTTAATGCAGTTCCTAATGCTGATAATTGCCCAATGATATCCATTTTAGACCTCTATTGTTAATATTTTTCAAATGCTCTAAGAAGTATAATTACAGCTTCTTGCCTTGTTGTATTATCTGATGGATTTAATCTCCCATTACTGCCTTTAATTATACCTTCGTTATACATAAATAAAAAGCTATTAAGAGCATACTTCGATATTTTCTCATCTGTTTTTATTGTTTTATAATTTGGTTTAATGCTTGGATTAGTCAATTTAATCAGTCTCTCTACCATTACTGCAATATCTTCCCTTGTAATAGGATGCGTTGGGCGAAAAGTTTTATCTGGATATCCTTTCACTATCCCTAAATTATATGCTTTCAGTATTTCAATATTATTTACATCTTTAAATGGATTTGTTCCATAAATTGCTGTAGTAGAAAGTTTGTTTTCATAATACCTTACAGCCAACTCGCAAAATTCTTCTCTTGATATCATTTCCTCCATATCAGATGAAATTCTATTTGTAATTAAATTATATTTCATGGCTTTGTCTAACTCTTTAATTGCCCATGAGCTTGCGTAATTATAAGGATAAATTAATCCTATGACTGCATGAGGGCTGTAATTTCCGTAATATGTGTAACTTCCTAAAATATCTTTTAAATTTACGCCATACCGAATTTTAAAATTATATGAAGTGGTAGACAAATCATTATAATTACAGTCGAGTTTTAAACTAGATAATTTAATATTTACTTCAGCATATCCATCCTTATTTATAATAACATCTGAGTATTTAAAATTTAAATTCCTTGAGGCTACGTAGTTTCCATTCCTAACATATACATTCACTTGGTAAAAAATATTTTTATTCCCAATTTGATTTATGTATTGATTTAATAATGTATCATTCTTCCACTTCAGTTTAATCTGTAAATCATCTGTGTTTTGAAGAGTCGCAGATAATGATTTGGCTTTCCCTAAACTTAAAGAGCTTGCATTTGATATTGTTGAGAACGATATGTTAAAAATAATAAGAAATATCATTAATAAATAAAATGTTTTTTTCAACTCATACCTCCATTTATTTTATTGCCAATGTAATATCATTATTATATCATTTAATGGATATTCAATAAAGAATTCATGATATCTATTTAATTTTTAACAGAATTGATCAAAAATTTAATAGTGAATAAATGATTACAATCACCAATTGGATTGTAAAATTGGAAATAAAAATAGAGGCAAGATTTCTTGCCTCTATTTTTATTTTATTTATTGTAGAATTCTAGAACTTTATCCCAATTAATTACATTAAACCAGGCATCAATATAATCTGCTCTTTTGTTTTGATATTTTAGATAATAAGCATGTTCCCAAACATCAATGCCGAGAATTGGTTTTAATCCATCTGTTATTGGATTATCTTGGTTTGGTGTAGAAACAATTTTCAATTTCCCTTCATCGACTACTAACCATGCCCATCCACTACCAAATCTTCCAAGTGCTGCTTTCTTAAATTCTTCTTTAAATTTGTCAAATCCACCAAATGTCTCATTTATTTTTTCAGCAAGTTCACCTTTTGGTTCTCCTCCTGCATTTGGTGCCATCATTTGCCAAAACATTGTGTGATTCAGGTGCCCTCCTCCATTGTTTCTTACAGCAGTCTTAATTTCATCTGGCAATGTGTTTAATGAAGCAATTAAATCTTCAATTGGCATATCTTTATATTCATCTCTTCCTTCAAGTGCTTTGTTTAGATTGTCAATATAAGTTTGATGATGTTTAGTATAATGAATTTCCATAGTTCTAGCATCGATGAATGGCTCTAAAGCATCATAACTATAATTTAATTCTGGTAATTTGTAACTCATTTAAAATCACTCCTTATATATTAATATATTATTGTCTATTAACTTTTTACCCAACTTTCTAATTGATAAACATTATCATTTGGAAAAATAAAAATACTCTCAGTTTAATGTCACTTGCATCCAATCAACCAACATTTATACTGAAAGTATTATTTTTATATACTTATTTATTCTATAGGCTTCAATTTTGCTGTGAAGTGTCTAAGAACTGGAGGTTCCCAAATAATTTTATATCCCTTAATGCTGTCCTTTCTTTCTTTAATTGATATAAGGGCGTCCACAACTACATCTAAATGTGATCTAGTATATACTCTTCTTGGTATAGCCAATCTTGTAAATTCAAATTCTGATTCTATTTGCTCGTTTGTGTCTGGATCATTGCCCATCATAAAAGAGCCGATATCGCAACATCTTACCCCTGCTTCTATATACATTTCTACAGCTAATGCTTGTGCAGGAAATTCATAGTAAGGAATATGAGGTAATAATTTCTTAGCATCTATAAATACAGCATGCCCTCCTACTGGATATTGATATGCTATTCCCGCTTCATCAAGTCTTTCGGCCATATATTCCATTTGACCTATTCTATACTTTAAATAATCAATATCTATACCTTCTTCCAATCCAATTGCCAATGCCTCTATATCTCTTCCAGACATTCCGCCATATGAAATAAAACCTTCATATGATATAGTTCTCGCTTTAACCTGTTCAAATATAGCCTCATCATTTTTTACTCCAACTAATCCACCCATATTTACAATTGCATCTTTTTTTGCACTCATAGTGAACAAATCCGCATAACTAAACATTTCCCTAGCAATTTCCTTTATAGATTTATCTTCATAACCTTTTTCTCTCATTTTAATAAAATACGAGTTTTCTGCATATCTAGCCGCATCTATGCAAACTGGAATTTTATATTTTTTGGCTATTTGCGATGTTTCCCTTATGTTTTCCATTGACACAGGTTGTCCGCCTGCACTATTGTTAGTAACTGTAATTATAATCAATCCAACATTTTCAGGCCCATATTGCTCAATTAGTTCAACTAACCTCTTATTGTCCATGTTTCCCTTAAAAGGATGAAAGCTAGTAGTATCTAAAGCTTCGGGTATAACACAATCGATGGCTCTTGCTCCTGATAACTCTACATGGGCTCTTGTCGTATCGAAATGCATGTTGGCAATTGCTACCTTTCCTGCTCTGAGAAAAATTGGCATTACAACTTTTTCTGCAGCTCTTCCTTGATGCACAGGTTGTATAAATTCATAGCCAAAAATATCCTTAGCATTTTCTATCAGATGTCTATAACTTCTTGAACCTGAATAAGATTCGTCCCCTTTCATAACTCCTGCCCATTGATTATCGCTCATTGCACCAGTTCCACTATCAGTTAATAAGTCTATATATACATCATCAGAATTTAAGTAAAAAACATTGTAATTAGCGTCTTTAATTTTTTTTATTCGCTCTTCTTTTGAAAGAATCTTTATTGGTTCAACCATCTTAATTTTAAAAGGTTCAGCATAGTACTTACTCATTTTTCTCCTCCTTAAAGATTTCCTCTTAACCCTATTTCATCGGCAACTTCTTTCATTCCTTCAATCGTCTCTCTAATTACCTCAATCAAATCCATTCCCAACATGTTAGCACCTTCTTCAATCACATCTCTATTTACACCTGCTGCAAATGATTTTTGATTCCATTTCTTTTTTACTGATTTTGCTTCCATATCCAATATAGATTTACTTGGTCGCATGAGAGCAGTCGCAGTTACAAGTCCTGTTAATTCATCTATTGTATATAACACAATTTCTACTTTCTCTTTTGGCTCCACATCAGTGCAAAGCTTCCAGCCATGACTTACTACAGCTCTTATATAGTCTTTTGGCCAATTCTTTTCTAAAAGTATTTTTTCAGTCATTATACAATGTTGTTCAGGATACTTGTCATAATCTAAATCATGTATTAACCCTATTACTCCCCACTTTTCTTCATCTTCACCAAATAGCCTTGCAAAATGCCTCATTACTGCCTCTACAGACAGAGCATGCTTTATTTGGCTTTCATTTTCCACATATTCAATCAATAATTTATAAGCATCTTCTCTTGTAGGTATATATTTTTCCAAAAAACCACCACCTTTTGATTGTTAATTCAATTTTACTGAATATTTAGTAATAATTCAATCTTTTTAATCTTTATAATTGGTATTTCTTTTAATCTTAAAATAAAATTTACTACCTTTGCCAATTTCACTCTCTACACCATATTCTCCACCATGTGCTATTATTATTGACTTAACCATTGATAAGCCTATTCCACTTCCACTTTTTTCTCTAATATGACTTTTACCTGATCTGTAATACCTTTCCCAAATATAATTAATCTCATCTTGTTCTATTCCCTGACCTCTATCAGTTACTGATAGAATAACATTTTCATTGTCCTCTTCTACTTTTATGGAAATTAATTTGTCCTCTAATGTATAATTAATGGCATTATTAATTAGGTTGTATATGACTTGTTCTATTTTGGCTTTATCAGCATATACTTTTGTATCACCTGATTTATCAATCACAATTTTATATTCTTGTTCTTCAATAAAGTATTTAAATCGATTTACCACATTCTCAGCTAGCTCAGATAAGTCAAATACCTCTAAATTTAATTGACTAAGCCCTGCTTGCAATTTAGTCAACTCAAGTAAATCATCTACTAATTTTGATAACTTGTCTGTCTCTTCTATTATTACACTGATGTTTTTCTCTCTCTTAATGTCATCTTTACCAGATATATCTCTAATTAGCTCGCTGTATGATTTTATAACAGTAAGTGGAGTTTTTAAGTCATGAGTTACATTAGCTAGAAAGTCTCTTCTTAGTTCTTCAGATTTTGATAATTCTTTAGTTGCAATATTCAACGTATTAGCTAAATTATCTATCTCAGTATATTCTCCATTATCGAATTCGATATCATAATTACCCAAAGCTAATTCTCTAGATAAATTAGTTATTCTTTCTATAGGTTTAGATAGTTTTTTTGATATGATTAACGAAAGTCCAAAAGAAAGAACTAATGATATTAAAGTCACAATCAAAAGCTGATTTTTTAATATTTTTGTTGTTGAATCAACCGGTTGAAGCATTGAATTTATATACAAAAAGTAATTGCTTCCTTCTTCATTTTCAAGAATTGCTCCATATACAATTGTTGATTCATCAAGCCTTTCATCTTCTACAACATATGCGACATAGTTCTTGTCAGATAAATATAATTTGCTTAAAAAATCATTAAATAATTTTTCATTTAATTTCGGTTGTTTAATTATGTCAAAAATATCAAGAGGATAAATCAAATTCCCATATTGGTCGATAATATTGATGACTATCCCTTGCTTAAATGATAATGAAATTAGTTCTTCTTGAAAATCATCAGTTTTATACATATCGACTAAATTGTTCCCTATCTTTGTTATTTCTTTTATCTTCATGGTTTCGTAAAAGCTGTTCATAAAAACTATTTGAAGCATCCACAATAAGCCAACTATTATTAAAGCAAAAATCATAAAATATTCCCATAGTTTAAAGCTCAGCCTATTCTTATCTATTTTAATCTTCATTTTTTATCAGAGCTTTCTCGTTAAATTTATAACCAACTCCTCTAATCGTTTCAATATATTCTCTGTATTCACCTAAGTTGTTTCTTAACATTTTTATATGGGTGTCAATAGTTCTATCATCACCGTAGAAATCATATCCCCATATCTCACTTAATAAAGTTTCTCTTTTTATAGCCTTGTTTTTATTAGCTACTAAATAAACCAATAGATCGTATTCTTTAGGCGTTAGGTTGATTTTAACTCCATCTACGTATACCTCTCTACCGTCTAAATCGATCATCAAACCACCAAATTTAAAGAACTCTTGCGATTCATTTTTATTGCTCCTAGATATAATTGCATTTATTCTCGCCATAACCTCTTTTGGTGAAAATGGTTTTACTACATAGTCATCAATTCCTAGCTCAAATCCGAATAATTTATCATATTCCTCTGACCTAGCAGAAAGCATCAAAACTGGTACATTAGATGTCTTTCTTATTTCTTTTACGGCTGAAAATCCATCTAATTTTGGCATCATTATATCCATTATGATAATCGAAAAATCATATTTTTTAGCCATCTCCATCGCTTTAAAACCATCATCCGCTTCGAACACTTCATAGCCTTCAAATTCCGCATATTCTTTTAATACTTCTCTTATCTTTTCCTCATCATCAACTATTAATATTTTGTTCATATCATCACCTATTTAATATTATAATTATCTAATTTGAAATTCATGTGAAAATTAATTGAAAATAAACTTTATAAAATTATATCATAAATGTAATTAATTTTTGCCTCGTATTTGAGAAATCTCGAAATTTACTATATCTGGCAAGTTGACTGAATATATAGACATCTTGTTAATTTATTGACAATATATTATAATATGCTAAAATAATTGCATAAATACAATTAATTAATATTTAACAGGAGGTTAGATTATGTATTCGATTAATGAAATCGATGAAATCATATCCAAACACGGTAATGATCAATCGTCTATCATTGCAATTTTACATGATGTACAAAGTAAGTACAATTATATTCCTCAAGATTGTTTAGAGTATATTGCTAATAAACTCGATATCAGTCCTGCAAAAGCTTTTGGAATCGCAACATTTTATGAGAATTTCTCATTAGAGCCCAAAGGCAAATACATAATAAAAGTTTGTGATGGAACAGCTTGCCATGTCAGAAAATCCACACCAATACTAGAAGCTCTTAGAAAAGAATTGAAACTAACAGATAGTAAGAAAACAACTGATGATTTGATGTTTACATTAGAAACTGTATCATGCCTTGGCGCCTGCGGTCTAGCTCCTGTTATAACAATAAATGACAAAGTCCATGGTAAAATGACTCCTGAGGTTGTAGTAGAATTATTAAATTCTTTAAAGGAGGATAAATAATGCGAATAGACAACTTTGAAGATTTCTATAAATTTCAAAATCAATTTAACAATGCTTTAAATAACCAGACACAAAAAGTAATCGTATGTGGTGGCACTGGATGTGTTGCTGGTGGCTCTTTAGATGTTTACGATAAGATTAAATCTTTGTGTACACAAAGAGGACTAAATGTAGAAACAGTATTAGATATTCATGATGACAAGAATTCTATTGGAATAAAGAAGTCTGGATGCCATGGATTCTGTGAAGAGGGTCCACTAGTAAGAATTGAACCTAACAATTTATTATATTTAAAAGTTACTGTCAATGATTGTGAAGAAATTGTTGAAAAGACTTTGATAAATAATGAACCAATTGAAAGACTACTATATAAATTTAATGATAAAATATATCCTTCACAGGAATCAATTCCTTTCTATGAAAAACAAACAAGAATGGTTTTGCAAAACTGTGGACACATCGATGCAGAATCTGTTATTGAATATATAGGGATGGGCGGATATACTGCCTTTGTAAAAGCGCTTACTAATATGAGCCAAAAAGATATTTGCAGCGAAATTATAGAAGCTAACTTAAGAGGCCGAGGTGGTGGAGGTTTCCCCGCAGGAAAAAAATGGATTCAAGTACTATCATTTGATTCAGATGTAAAATATGTCATTTGCAATGGTGATGAAGGTGATCCAGGTGCTTTTATGGACAGAAGTATAATGGAAGGTGATCCCCATAGCATTATAGAAGGTATGTTAATTGCTGCCTATGCTACAGGAGCTACGGAAGGATATATTTATGTGAGAGCTGAGTATCCACTAGCAATACAAAGATTATCGAAAGCTATTGAACAAGCAAAAGAAATAGGATTGCTTGGTAAAAACATACTCGGAACATCGTTCTCATTTGACATTAACATAAATAAAGGTGCAGGGGCTTTTGTTTGCGGTGAAGGAAGTGCATTAATGGCTTCTATCGAAGGAGAAAGAGGTATGCCAAGAGTAAGAGCAAAGAGAACTGTTGAAGAAGGCCTCTGGGGTAAGCCAACTGTATTAAACAACGTTGAAACATTCTCAAATGTTAGACATATTATAAATAATGGGGCTGAATGGTTTAAAAAATATGGCCCATCAAATAGCCCTGGAACTAAAGCATTTGCCTTGACTGGTAATGTTAAAAATACTGGACTAATAGAAGTTCCAATGGGAACAACTCTAAGAGAAGTAATCTTTGACATCGGTGGTGGTATCGCTAATGGGAAAAAATTTAAAGCTGTTCAAATTGGAGGACCTTCTGGAGGTTGCTTAAGTGAAGAACATTTAGATTTACCCTTAGATTTTGATTCTCTAAAAAAAGCAGGAGCTATGATAGGTTCAGGTGGAATGGTAGTAATGGATGAAGATACTTGTATGGTTTCTGTTGCTAGATTCTTTATGAATTTTACTCAAAATGAATCCTGTGGAAAATGCATTCCTTGTAGAGAGGGTACTAAGAGAATGTTGCAAATACTGGACAAAATAATAGATGGAAATGGCACTTTAGAAGATTTAGATATGCTTGAAGAACTCGGGGATACAATCACTAAGACCTCACTGTGTGGGCTTGGTAAAACTGCTCCTAATCCTGTACTATCGTCTTTAAAATATTTTAGAGATGAATACATCTCTCATGTTGTTGATAAAAAGTGTCCATCAAAAGTATGTTCAAAATTAAAAACAATTTATATTGATGAAGAGCTTTGCAGAGGGTGTAGTAAATGTGCACGAGTATGCCCAGTTGGTGCTATAAGTGGAAAGATTAAAGAACCATATAAAATTGATCAAAACAAATGTATCAAATGTGGTAGCTGTATTGAAGCATGTGCATTCTCAGCTGTTAAGGAGGCCTAATCATGAAAGGTACGATGATTATAGATGGTAGAAAAGTCGAATTTGAAAATGAGCAAAATGTATTGGAGGTAGCAAGAAATGCTGGTATAGATTTGCCAACTTTTTGCTATCATTCAGAACTAAGTATGTATGGTGCTTGTAGAATGTGTATAGTAGAGGATGATAGAGGTGGAATTTTAGCATCTTGTTCTACTTTGCCAAAAGATGGTATGGAAATATACACAAACACCCCTAAGATAAGAAAATACAGAAGAAATATACTCGAGCTTCTATTAGCAAATCACGATAGAGATTGCACAACATGTGTAAAAACTGGTAATTGTAAGTTGCAAGATCTATCTTCTAGGCTCTGTATGGATGATGTAAGATTTCCTAATAGTATGAAAGAACACGAAATCGATTATAGTAGTTTAGCAATTATTAGAAATCCTAACAAATGTATCCTATGTGGTGATTGTGTCAGAATGTGTGAAGAAGTTCAAGGCGTAGGGGCATTGACATTTGCATATAGAGGATCAAAGATGAAAATTACACCTGCTTTTAATAAAAATATCTCTGAAGTTAATTGTGTTGACTGTGGACAATGTAGAGCAATTTGTCCTACAGGAGCTATATCAATTAAAAATCAGAATAAATACTTCTGGGAATTAGTTAATGATAAAACAAAGAGAGTTGTAGCTCAAATAGCACCAGCAGTTAGGGTAGCCTTGGGTGAGAATTTTGGCTTAGTACCTGGCACTGTAACAATAGGAAAGATCATCACTGCATTGAAATACATGGGAGTAGAAAGTGTATTTGATACTTCTTTTGGTGCTGATTTAACTGTAATGGCCGAAGCAGAAGAATTTGTTGATAGACTAGAAAAAAACGAGAATTTGCCTCTTTTTACTTCTTGCTGTCCTGCATGGGTTAAATATGCTAACAATAATTTTCCTGAACTCGAGCATAATATTTCAAGTTGCAAATCGCCTCAACAGATGTTTGGTTCAGTTCTTAAAAAATATTACAAGAGTATAGATAAAGAAGATGGCAGAGAAACAGTTGTTGTTTCAGTTATGCCATGTACTGCAAAAAAAGCTGAAGCAAGCAAAGAAGAATTTATAACTGATGGAGTAAGAGATGTTGATTTAGTAATAACTACACAAGAGCTTGCTATGCTAATTAAGGATGCAGGTTTGATGTTTGATAATTTATATGAAGATTCTTTTGATATGCCATTTGGTCTATCTAGTGGATCAGGTGTAATATTTGGTTCAAGCGGTGGTGTTGCTGAAGCTGTATTAACTAGATTAATGAAGCAAAAACCTTCAGTTTCAGATAAAGAGATTATTTTCAGCAATGTTCGCGGTATGAAAAGGGTAAAAGAATCTAATTTTGTGTTAGATGGAAAAGAAATTAGAATTGCTGTGGTTCATGGACTAAAAAATGCTTCTAAATTAATCAAACAAATACAAAACGGCGAGAAAACATACGATATCGTTGAAGTAATGGCTTGTCCAGGTGGTTGTATTGCTGGTGGAGGCCAACCAACTCCAATGGATGAAGAAAAACGAAAGAAAAGAGCTAGTGGATTGTATTCATTAAATAGAACGGCTCAAATTAAGTCATCTGAAGAAAACCCATTGATTAGAGACTTGTTTGAAAGCTTATTAAAAGATGGGTTCTTTGTCAACTGGTGTTGGTGAAGAAAATATTAATTAGTTTTACAACTGAATAAACTTAAGTAAAATACAATCTAGGGCTTAGGATCATTATTTATGACTCCTAAGCCTTTAATGTTGCTAAATTTTGTGTAATGA
>JAHDQA010000030.1 GCA_018434075.1 Tissierellaceae bacterium | reverse complement strand
TTGAAAAACAAGGGTATTTAAGTATGTTTAAATATTACCTTGAAGTTAGAGTGTAAACTATGAAACCGCCGTATACCGGACGGTACGTACGGCGGTGTGGGAGGTCGATAAATAAATTAATTATTTATCTCCTACCCGATTGAACTTGATTTGAAGAAATATAGATATTTTGCTATAATGAGTTGATAATATTTTATTGGAGATATGATAAAATGATAATAGAGATCAACAATTTAAAAGAAGTGGAAAAACTAGGAGAAAAACTTGGCTCATTACTTGAAAAGAAAGATATAATATGCCTTAATGGCGATTTAGGAGCAGGAAAAACCACTTTTACTCAAGCTATTGGAAAAGGGCTTGGAGTAAAAGCATATATTACAAGCCCAACTTTCACTATTATAAATGAATACGAAGGGAGACTACCTCTTTATCACTTTGACATATATAGGCTTAATGATGAAGAGGAGCTAGATTTATTAGGTGCAGAAGATTATTTTTATTCGGATGGCGTATGCGTAATAGAATGGGCTGAAAATGCTGAAAATATATTGCCAAAAGAAAGGCTAGACATATGGATTAAAATAGTCAATGAAAACAAAAGGGAATTTAAATTTGTTCCACATGGAGATAGATATGTCAAATTAGTGGAGGAGT
This sequence comes from Tissierellaceae bacterium, assembly GCA_018434075.1. Classification (GTDB taxonomy): domain Bacteria; phylum Bacillota; class Clostridia; order Tissierellales; family Tissierellaceae; genus Soehngenia. The sequence continues at coordinate 11,226 of JAHDQA010000030.1, read as the reverse complement.
TGTTAAAATGAGAATATTGGGCATGGACACATCAACATTGATGACAACTGTTGCTATAACCGATGATCAAAGGCTTTTGGGCGAGTACTCGCTGTCAGTAGATATGAGCCATTCCGAAATGTTGGTTCCAATGATAAAGAGTGCATTGGATGGGCTGAAAATCGATATCGAAGATATAGATCTTTATACTATTTCAATAGGGCCAGGTTCTTTCACGGGGTTAAGAATTGCACTGGCAACAGCAAAAGGTTTCGCAATAGCTAATAATAAACCGATTATAGGAGTTCCAACATTAGAAGCTTTAGCATATAATATTTTTTCGGAATGCCACATTGTGCCAATGATTGATGCTAGGAGAGACAGAGTTTTTTCAGGCATATATAAATGGGAAGAAAACTGCTTAAAAGTTGTAAAACAAGACGATGCATTGGATATTGTCGAGTACTGCAATTATCTAAACAAAAATTATGACAAACTTTATGTGAACGGAAATGGGAGCATTGCATATAGAGATATAATAGATGAGATTTTAGGAGATAAAGCTATTTTCGCTCCGTTTAATCTAAATTATATTAGAGCTAGCAGCATTTGCGAGATCGCTTATGAGAGATTTAAAGATGGATTAATTGATGATGTTGACAATTTGAAACCAGTATATTTAAGAGAATCACAAGCTGAAAGACAATTTCACAAGGGAGAATAGCATGAGAGTAACAATAAGGCAAATGGAATCCAAAGACATAAATGAAGTATATGAAATTGAGAAAGAATCTTTCTCTACACCATGGAGTTATGAAGCATTAAAGAAAGAAGTTGAAGAGAATTTACTGGCTTTGTACATTGTTGCCGAAATAGAAGAAAAAGTAGTTGGCTATCTTGGCATGTGGAAAATAATGGATGAAGCTCATATAACAAATATTGCTGTAAAAAAAGAATATAGAGGGCAAGGCATAGGAGACTACTTAATGTTAGCAATAATTGATTACTGTGATAAGCACAATATACCAAATATCACTTTAGAAGTCAGAAAATCCAACCAAGTAGCTATAAACTTATATAAGAAACATGGATTTACTGAATGTGGAATTAGACCAAAATACTATACAGATGAAAATGAAGATGCATTAATAATGTGGAGAAGAAAATAGAGGTGAAATATGAAGACATTGGCAATAGAAACTTCGTGCGATGAAACATCGATAGCCGTTATAGAAAATGGCAGGAAAATACTTTCAAATATAATATCTACACAAATAGAAACTCATAAAAAATTTGGTGGAGTTGTACCAGAGATAGCATCGAGAATGCATGTGGAAAACATCAGCCAAATATTGAAAAGTGCATTGGAAGAAGCAAATATTAATTTGGACGACATAGATTTTATATCTGTCACACAAGGGCCTGGACTAGTTGGAGCGCTATTAGTAGGCATGTCTTTTGCAAAAGCTCTATCTTATAGCTTAGATATACCGTTAGTAGGGGTAAATCACATAAAGGGGCATATATGCGCAAATTATTTATCACATCAAGACCTAGAGCCGCCTTTTATAGCCTTAGTAATATCTGGCGGGCACACTTATTTAGTCGATGTCTCTGGATATGATGAATATAAAGTCATAGGAAGGACTAGAGATGATGCAGTAGGGGAAGCATTCGACAAGGTCGCTAGAGCATTGGGGCTGCCTTATCCAGGAGGACCTATGGTAGATAAACTTGCAAAAACAGGAAATCCAGAAGCAATTAATTTTCCTCGCGTATATCTAGAAGAAAAAAGTTATGACTTTAGTTTTAGTGGCCTTAAAACAGCTGTTTTAAACTATTTAAACCAAATGAAATTAAAGAAAGAAACGATTAGCATAGAAGATGTGGCAGCTAGCTTTCAAATGTCGGTAATTGACGTGTTGAGCGAGAAAACATTTAGGCTCTTAAAAGAAACTAAGAAAAACAAATTGGTTATCGCAGGTGGAGTTGCAGCTAACAGCGGCATCAGAGATGTATTTACTAAAAAAGCAATAGAAAATGATATTGAACTATATATCCCAACTATAACTCTTTGCACTGACAATGCTGCGATGATAGGTTCAGCTGGATATTATAGTTATATTTCCGGAAATAAATCTATGCTGGATTTGAAAGTCGATGCCAATTTAAGTCTATAAAGGATGGACTGCCATCCTTTAAGACATTTCTATCCATTCATCATACATATCATTTAATTTTTCTGCGATATCGTCACGTTTCTTTGATATATCTAAAGCCTTCTCATGATTCTCATATGTTTTGGGGTCTGCTAATATCATATCAAGATCATTTAATTTTTGTTCTAGTTTAAGAATTTCTTTTTCTAAAAGCTTCTGTTTTTCTTTCTGCTCTTTTTCTCTTTGGATTAATTCTTTTTCTTTCTTTTTCTCTAGTTTTATCTGAGTCTTAGTTCTTTCTTCTTCGATGGGCTCTTCTTCATTTAATTCCTTTTTCTTTTCTAAAAAGTAATCATAATTTCCAAGATATTCAAAAATGCCTTCTTCTGTTAATTCATAAATCTTAGTGGCAATTTGATTTAAGAAATACCTATCATGAGATATTACGAAAACTGTACCAGAATACGAATTTATAGCATCTTCTAAAACTTCTTTAGAATCAATATCTAAATGGTTTGTAGGCTCATCCATTAACAAGAAATTGGCATTTGAAAGCATGAGCTTAAGTAATGACAATCTAGCTTTTTCTCCGCCGCTTAAAGAAGACACCTCTTTAAACAAATCATCGCCAATGAAGAGAAATCTACTCAAGTAAGTTCTAACTTGATAATGAGTTAGATATGGGTAAGAATCCCAAATTTCATCTATGACAGTTTTGTCATATGAGAGTTGTTCCATTTCTTGATCAAAATAACCTGTAACTACATTTTTTCCTACGATGATATTTCCATCGTCATATTCCATCTTTCCTAACAATATTTTAAACAATGTTGTTTTACCAATTCCATTGGGACCAATTAAAGCTACTTTTTCTCCTCTGTAAATGCTTAATGAAATATCTTTAAAGAGAGTTTTTCCATCAAAAGATTTAGATATATTTTCTGCCAATAAAACATCTCTGCCTGAAGTAACACTTGGCTCAAAGTTTAATGAAAGCATTTTTTTATTATTATCTACTTTATCGATTAGCTTAATCCTATCTAGCATTTTTTGCCTGCTTCTGGCTTGTTTGATATATCTTTCTCCACCGTATTGCATATATCTTTCGATGATTTCTTGTTGTCTCTTTATTTCTTTTTGCTGATCTTCATATTGCTTTTTTAAAACTTCAATATCTTTCTTTCTTTGGTGCATGAATTTTGTATAATTTGAGTTGTATATGTATAAGTTTTGATTTTCTAAGTAGAAAACTTTATTCACTACTTTATCTAAGAAATACCTGTCGTGTGAAATCAATAATAAAGCCTTGTCATAATCTTTAATAAAACTCTCTAACCATTCAATAGACTCTATATCCAAATGGTTGGTAGGTTCATCCAATAAGAGTATGTCAGGCTTTTCCAATAACAATTTTGCTAAAGCAACTCTTGATTTTTGACCACCGCTTAGTACACTAACGCTCTTATCCATGTCCTCATCTGAAAAACCTAAGCCTTTTAACACGCCTTTGATTTCGGATTTGTAACCATATCCATTTCTATTGCTAAATTCTTCTAAAAGAGTTCCATATTCTTTTAAATTGGATTCGTATGAATCGTCACCTGCGTTGCTTTTTTCAGAAATTAGTTCTGCTAAGGAATTTATTCTTTTTTCCATCTCTATTAAATCTTCAAAAACAGTTAGACATTCCTCAAAAATCGTAAGATTAGAGTCAACTTTGGTATGTTGTTTGAGGTAGCCTATTTTCATTGATGATTTAATGAATATTTCGCCGCTATCTGGTTCTATATTGCCCGCAATAATTTCAAAAAGTGTGGTTTTGCCGGCGCCATTTAAGCCAATCAATCCAATTTTGTCTTTGTCCTCAACAAAAAAAGAAATATTTTCAAGTATTTTTTTATCTACATACGATTTTGTTATATTTGATGCTGAAAGTACTAGCACATTTATCCCTCCGACCAGTATATTTTAACATAATAAAGGAATATAATAAATAGCAAAACAGATTACAAATCTTAATTTTGACTGCAATACAACTTGTTCATTGTGATATCATTGTATTAGGAGGAAGAACCATGATTATACTGATAATTAGAAATCTATTTAGCTGTGTTGGAATAATAATGCTTCTATCGTACCTTATGACAAGGCATAAATCTCTAAGGGAGATGATAACAAAAAAGGAGACCAGCTTAAATGAAAAAATAATATTGTCTTTAATATTTTCTATTTATGGCATTATTGGGACGTACACTGGCATTCCAATAAATGGTGCAATTGCAAATTCAAGAGTAATTGGAGTATTTGTTGGCGGACTAATAGGTGGTCCTTTTGTAGGGGCAATGTCAGGGCTAATTGCAGGATTACATAGAATGCTAATAGATATGAATGGATTTACATCTTTATCTTGCGCTATTTCTACATTCTGCGAAGGAACACTTGCGGGATTTTTGAAGAATAGATACGACAAGAGCGACAATAAGGTCACTTTTGCATTGTTTTACGGAATGTTGGCTGAAATTATGCAAATGGTAATTATTTTAATTTTTTCGAAACCATTTTTATCTGCACTTGAATTAGTTAAATTAATAGCTTTGCCCATGGTAATCACAAATGGCATAGGAATTAGCCTTTCTATATCTTTGATTCATAGCTCAATAACTGAGATAGAGTCGAGAGAAGCATATCAAGCACAATTAGCTTTAAAGATTGCAGACAAAACTTTTCCATATATCAGAAATGGTCTAAATAAAGATAATGCTAGTGTTGTAGCTAATATTATTTTGGAAATGACAGATTTTGACGCAGTTGCGATTACAGATAATACAAGAATACTCGCACATGCCGGTGTTGGTGAAGAACATCATAAAGAAGATAAATACATAATGACAGAGCTTACGAAAAATGTCATAAACACAGGATTGTGCAAAGTTGCTGAGGATAAAAACACTATAAATTGCTCAAATAGTAATTGTAAGTTAAACTCAGCCATAGTAGTTCCATTAAAATATAACGATAGGATAATGGGAACATTGAAATTGTATAAGAAATCCAAACATTCAATTACTAAATCAGAAGAAGCATTAGCGAATGGCCTTGGTAAGCTATTTTCTACACAAATTGAGTTGGGTGAATTAGATTATCAATCTCAACTATTGACCAAATCAGAGCTTAAAGCTTTACAGGCTCAAATAAATCCACATTTTTTCTTTAACGCTATAAATACTATAGCTTCATTGACAAGATCTTCTCCAGATAAATCAAGGGAATTGTTAATTCACTTGAGCAACTATTTTAGAAATAGTTTAAATGATCCTTCTGATGAAGTTGACTTATATAAAGAGATAGAGAACATAAAGTCATACTTGGAGATTGAAAAAGCAAGGTTTGGAGATAAACTCAACATTGTCTTCGATATACCAAAAGAACTAAACTGCACACTTCCTCCATTGATAATTCAACCGATAGTTGAAAATGCCATTAAACATGGTATTTTCGAAAAGTATGATGGAGGAGAAATTAAAATAGTGGTTAGAAAAGGGAATTCAGTAATTTTTATATTTGTCATAGACAATGGAGTGGGAATGGATAAAAACATGCTGGAGAGAATTTTTAAAGCGAATAGTAAACAGGGGATAGGACTCAAGAATGTCAATGACAGATTGAGAGTAAAATATGGAGAGGAATACAAATTGAAAATAACTAGCAAAATCAATCATGGCACAACTGTTCTAATTAGAATCCCGTTAAAAGAAAGGATGATTTTACATGATCAAAGTGCTAATTGCTGATGATGAATACTTAGCAAGAGAGGACATCAAATATTTCTTAAGCAAATATGATGAATTTTCTGTTGTGGGAGAAGCCAATCATGGCAAAGAAGTCTTGGAGATGAACCGAAAATTTAGACCAGATGTAATTTTTTTGGATATAAAAATGCCAGTCTTAAGTGGCATAGAAGTTGCTAAAATAATAAACGACTTAATAGAAAGACCAGAAATAGTTTTTTTGACTGCATATGATGACTATGCGATAAATGCTTTTGAATTAGATGCAATTGACTACATGTTAAAGCCAATTTCAGAGGATAGATTTAATCGATGTATTGAAAAATTGAAAGCGAAATTATCAAGTAATGAAGGAAAATATAAATCCAACAATACAGGTGGCAACTATAGAAATATGCAAATTATTAGCGCATATAAAAATGGTGTGATAATACCAATAAGATATAATGACATTATCTACGCTACTATTTGCGACAGAGATACTATTTTAGTGACTAAAAACGATGAATATAGAGTCAATATTACCCTTTGTGAACTCTATGAGTCACTAAAAGATTACAATTTTTATAAAACTCACAAGTCTTTCATTATAAACTTAAATTATATTGATAGAATAGAGCCTTGGTTTAACTCAACTTATAATATTATTGTAAGGGGAATAGATATTAAGATACCTGTCAGTAGAAACTATGTGAAAGGATTTAGAGAGAGGATGAATATCAACTAGTTGCATTTTACTAGTTGATATTTTCATTTTAAGCACTTAATTTTGCGCTTTAGCACCAAAATATGAATAAGCAACTTTTATTTGATATAGTTAAAATAGGGTGATTTTATGGAAAGTATAAAATATTTAGATTTATTAAAATCAAGATTGAGCAGGTTTTTTGATATAAAAGAAAATTATGTTCTGGACGATACGAGTTTTGATTTAATGGCTAAGTGCGAGGTTGTTTCAGAGAGATATTTTTTCACTAAAGGGAATGTATTGGAATCATTCAACACTTATGAATATTATCTTATAAAGACAATTGATAATTGTGATTTAGAATCTCTACGATCTATTACAGATAAAATTAAGAACAATTTACAAGAATACAATGTAGACGAGAACCATATGAGAACAGTTGTGAATGTGGTTTTTATTGTAGATAAGAATGTAGAGAGAGAAGTGGAGAATTTTATCAAAAAATTCAAATTTTATAAGAGCTATAAATTTGGATTAAAAGGGTGGGCTGATATAAGCTTAATATTGGTAAATGCTGATGACAACAAAATATTAACCAATAGGAAAGGAAAGGAGGTTGTGGAATTTTTGCTTGCTAACTAGAATTTATAAAAGAAAGGAGAATTATTATGAGCTCATTGTTAATTGTATTAGGTAGTATTATTGTATTTTTATTAGCTTATGCAACATATGGATCATGGCTTGCAAAAAAATGGGGAATAGATATAAATAGAAAAACACCTGCTCATGTAATAAATGATGGAGTAGATTATGTACCCGCAAGACCACAAGTGCTTCTAGGGCATCACTTTGCGTCAATTGCAGGAGCTGGGCCAATAAATGGGCCAATACAAGCAGCTGTATTCGGATGGGTGCCAGTTTTATTATGGGTGGTTATTGGTAGCATATTCTTCGGCGGAGTACATGATTTTGGTTCGCTTTTTGTTTCAATAAGACATGACGGTAAATCGATTGGAGAAGTTATAAATGACACCATGGGTAAGAGAGGAAAACAACTTTTCTCAATATTTGCATGGCTAACATTGCTATTGATTGTATCTGCATTCACAAATATAGTAGCAAACACTTTTGTAAGTACACCACAGGCAGCCACATCTTCTGTTTTGTTTATTATATTAGCAGTAGCATTTGGATATGCTACGAACAGAAAAGGTGTTTCATTAAAATTAGGTACTATCGTAGGAGTAATTTTATTATTTCTATGTGTTTGGCTGGGAACTATTTTTCCACTAAATTTAAGTCTCAACATATGGATAATAATCTTAGCTATTTATATTTTTGTAGCATCAACAGCTCCTGTGTGGATATTGCTTCAACCTAGGGATTATTTGAATTCATTTTTATTGTATGCAATGATGATTGGAGCTGTAATAGGAATAATCATATATAGACCATCTATCCAATTAGAGGCAGTTACAGGCTTTAAAGCTGCAAATGGACAATATCTGTTTCCAATGCTATTTGTAACAGTAGCATGTGGTGCGATTTCAGGATTTCACTCACTTGTAGGATCCGGCACAACAGCTAAACAGCTAGATAGTGAAAAAGATGCAAAGCTCATTGGTTATGGGGGGATGCTAATAGAAGGCGTTTTAGCAGTAGTTGCTTTAATTACAGCTGCCTATTTAACAAAGGGTGAGTTTAGTGAACTACTACAAGGAGGACCTGTAAATGTATTTTCAAATGGAATAGGAGTATTTATGTCTAAATTTGGAATACCATTTGAGGTTGGAAAGACATTCGTTGCCTTAGCGGTTTCTGCATTTGCTCTTACGAGCTTAGACACAGCTACTAGATTAGGAAGGTTTATATTCCAAGAGTATTTTGAAAAAGAGGGAGTAGAAAAGCAATCACCACTAACAAATAAATATGTCGCAACTACAATTACTGTAGTCTTAGGCGCATATTTAGCCACTGGAGGCTATGCGTCTATATGGCCAATATTTGGATCGGCAAATCAATTGTTATCTGCGCTGGCTTTGATGGCAGTAGCATTGTGGCTCAAAAAGGCAAAGAAGAGTTTCAGTATGATCACCATACCAATGGTGTTTATGTTGATTGTTACGTTGACGGCTTTGGTATTTCTAATTCAATCTAACTTCGTCAATCAAAATTATATATTGGTAATTTTCCCAGTACTATTATTTATTTTGGCGATAGTTCTTGCTGTTTCTGGATATCAGATTTTGTTTAAAAAAGAAGATTTAAACAACTAGTTTTTCTGACAGCCCTAATTTTACTTATTTTAGGAAATTCTGATGTGAAAAAATTGACACTCTTTTTTAATAATGATATAATTATTGCATTAAAAAAGAGGTGGTGAATTTAGTGGCAAAGGATAATCAAGTGTCCATAACAGTCATAAGAAGACTCCCAAAATACTATAGATATTTAACCGAATTAAAAGAAAAAGGGATTAGCAGAATTTCATCTCAAGAGTTAAGCGTACTCACCGGATTTACTGCTTCTCAGATAAGGCAGGATTTTAACAACTTTGGAGGTTTTGGACAACAAGGTTATGGATATAATGTTGAAGATCTTCATAGAGAACTTAAGAAAATATTAGGATTAGATACAAATTACAATGCTGTCATAGTTGGAGCTGGAAATTTAGGCCAAGCTATAGCCAATTACAAGGGATTTGAAGATGCGGGATTTAAAGTATTGTCTCTATTTGATAGAAACCCAAAAGTTATTGGATTAAAAATTAGAGATATTGAGATTAGAGATATAGAAACTATAGATTCATTTATAAAAGAAAACAATGTTCAAATTGGCATAATAACAACACCTAAGGAAAGCGCTCAAAGTGTCGCTGATATTTATGTTCAAAATGGGATAAAGGGAATTTGGAATTTTGCACCAACAGATCTAGTTGTACCCGATAATGTAGTTGTTGAACATGTTAGACTAAACGAAAGCCTATTCATTTTATCTTATTTTTTAAGAGCGATGAACGAGCAATAGAAATTTTATAAAGAAAACTGGCTATTCAAATAATAATAGACAGTTTTCTTTATTGATATACTAATTCTTGTATGATATAATTTAATCATTGTTAGTGCAATATGTGTGAAAATGTTTTCACGCAATTAAAGGAGGTAATATTACCGTGTCAAAGGAAATTTTAAACCCATTAGAAAGTGCACAAAAACAAGTTAAAGAGGCTTGCGAAGCTTTAGGTCTTGAGGCATCTGTTTATGAACTACTAAAGGAGCCTAAGAGATTTATTGAAATTTCTATTCCAGTTAAAATGGATGATGGAACAGTAAAAGTATTTAAAGGCTATCGATCAATGCATTCTGATGCAATAGGACCTGGAAAAGGTGGAGTGAGATTTCATCCAAATGTAAATCCAGATGAAGTAAAAGCCCTTAGTGTATGGATGACATTTAAATGTTGTGTAACAGGAATACCATATGGCGGAGGAAAAGGCGGTATATGCGTAGATCCTTCTACTTTGTCAAAAGGTGAATTAGAGAGACTATCAAGAGGATACGTACAAGGTTTGTATAAGTACTTAGGTGAAAAAATAGATATACCTGCTCCAGATGTTAATACAAATGGACAGATTATGGCTTGGATGGTAGACGAATACGTTAAATTGACAGGAAATATGTCTTTAGGAGTATTTACAGGGAAACCAGTAGAATGGGGCGGTTCATTAGGCAGAAACGAAGCTACAGGATTTGGAGTAGCTGTAGTTGCAAGAGAGGCAATAGCTAAGTTAGGCATAGACATGGCCAAATCAACTGCTGCAGTTCAAGGTTTTGGAAATGTTGGAAGTTACACTGTTAAAAATGTCCAAAAACTTGGAGCTAAGATAGTTGCTGTAGCTGAATGGGCAAAAGAAGTTGGGACTTATGCTATATACAATGAAGAAGGCCTTGATTTCAAAGACATGCAAGACTATGTTTCAGAACATAAGAACTTAGTAAATTATCCAAAAGCTAAAATGATTACTTTAGATGAATTCTGGGGATTAAATGTGGACATAATGATTCCAGCAGCTTTGGAAAATGCTATAACAGCTGATATTGCACCAAAAATTAAAGCAAAACTAGTTTGTGAAGCAGCTAATGGGCCAATAACACCAGAAGCAGATGAAATACTATTTAATAATGGCATTATTGTAACACCAGATATACTTACTAATGCTGGTGGGGTTACAGTATCATACTTTGAATGGGTTCAAAATCTTTATGGATATTATTGGAGCGAAAAAGAAGTAGAAGAAAAAGAAGAAATAGCAATGGTAAATGCTTTCAATGCAATTTGGAAAATTAAAGAAGAGTACAATGTACCAATGAGAAAAGCTGCATATATGCATTCAGTAAAGAAAGTTTCTGATGTAATGAAATTAAGAGGTTGGTATTAATAAAATTTGTATAAACAAAAAAACTAGTCGAAATGATATGATACTTCCAAAGTAGACAGTCTAATTAATTAAAATTAGATTATCTACTTGGAGGTATTTTTTATGGGAAGAAAAGCAAAGTATAGTAAAGAAGTACAAATTAAAGCTTGCAAAGATTATGAGAAAGGTCATATT